>NZ_JBDJAW010000007.1 GCF_039649665.1 Microbispora sp. ZYX-F-249
TGGCGTCCGCGAGGTGTGCCAGAACCGCCTGCGAGAGCCGGGGCCCGCTCTTCTGATCGTCGTTCTGCTCAGTCATGCCCGCCTCCTTGAGTCGTGGCACTCCGGCGAAGGTCGCCGGTGACCTCACAGTCGCAGATCGCACCGACAATTTCGCCGGCCGGGAGATCCCGTGAACCGCTCGAGATCGCCCGACGCTTTCTCAGGCTCCCGTGGGCGGCCGGACGAGGAGCTTCCCCTCTCCCCGTCCGGCCCACGCCGCGGGCCGTGCCGCATCCGTCTCCGCCGACGACGAAGGCACGAATCCAACGGGGTGGGCGCGAGCCGCGAGTCCCACGCCCACTCCATCGAACATAGATTCGATCATGTCCACTGTCAAGGCTGTCAACGAATACGTGTTCGAGGAGTGCGACGCAAACGCGGGCACGAGACGACGGAAGGGCCCCGCGCGACCACCTCGCGCGGGGCCCCTCCGGGGATGGCGTCAGCGCCTGAAGGCGCCCCTGACGTGCACCGGGACGCCCTTGCCGAGCATGCCCGGCAGGACCTCGGCCACGTTCATGGGCAGCCGCACGCAGCCGTGCGACGCCGGGTACAGCGGCACCGACAGCGCGCCGTGCAGCGCGATGCCGCCGTTAAAGAAGATCGGGTTGTAGAGCTGCCCGAGGTAGGACCGGTGCCAGCCCTTGACCCGCCAGGTGGTCTTGTAGTCGCCGGTCGGCGTGCGGGCGCTGCCGGAGAACCGCTGCCGCCTGCCGTTCCAGGTGGCGTACTCGGTGTAGGGGATGCCGCTGCCGCTGGAGATGTGGCTGATCATCACCGGCGCGCCGCCCCGGTACAGAACCATCACCTGTTTGGTCAGGTCCACCTCGACGCGGGCCGGCTTGCCCCGGGGCACCAGGACCCTGGGCGCGCGGGGGTTCTCCAGCGCCCTCCAGGTGCGGGCGGCGATCGTGCTGGTCGGCTTGATCCCCTGAACCTTCTGGAACGCCCAGACCGCCGTCAGAGTGGTCCCGCCGTACCGGCCGTCGGCCGAGCCGGGCATGTACCCGAGCTCCTTGAGCCGGGACTGCAGCGCCTTCACGGCCGAGCCCTTGGCGCCGAGCTTGAGCGTCTTGCCCGGCGCGGTGAACGGCGGGTAGGCGGCGCGCCCGGGCACGGCGGCCCGCGCCGGGAGCGCCGGGAACGCCGGAAGCGCTGACGGCACGGTGCTCGATGACAGCACGGTGCTCGTGGTCACCGTTCCCGCGGGCGCGGTGGTGCGCGCCTGCGCCGTGCCGGTGACGCCGGTCGCCGCGAACGTCACGGCCCCCACCGCGACGAGCGTGGCCGCGGCCAGTCGCCGTCGACCCCTCATCATGACCAACCCCTCATAAGCCCGATTCTCGATCAAAGGACCCACCTTACGATCCGATTGTGAGCCGCGTGATCATAAGTGGCCACAATCGGCGGCGTATGTCCTCGCAATCCGTTTAGAGTGACCGCGTGGCAGAAAAGTTGCATCCGAACGTCGTCCGAGTTCAAGAGGCCCTGCGGGCCCACGAGGTGGCGGGCGAGGTCGTCGTGCTGGACGAGGCCGCCCCGACGGCCGCCACGGCGGCGGCCCGGCTCGGCTGCGAGGTGGGCGCGATCGCCAACAGCCTGATCTTCGACGCGGACGGCGCGCCGCTGCTGGTGCTGACCAGCGGCGCCCACCGCGTGAACACCGATCTGATCGCGCGGCTGGTCGGCGCGGCGAAGGTGCGGCGGGCCACGCCGGAGTTCGTCCGCGAGCACACCGGGCAGCCCATCGGCGGCGTCGCCCCGGTCGGGCACCCCGCGCCCGTACGGACACTGGTGGACACCTGGCTGGGCAAGCACGACGTGGTGTGGGCCGCCGCGGGGCACCCCCACACCGTCTTCCCCACGTCCTACGAGGAGTTGCTGCGCATCACCGGGGGCACGGCCGCCGAGGTGGAGTGACGCCTGCCGGACCGGCCCGGCGACGTTTTGCTAAGGTGCGACGAGTGATCCAACTGCGACGCGTGGGGCCCGACCGGTTCAGGGCGGTGCTGGACACCGTGCTGGAGATTTACACGGTCGCCATGCGCCCGCCGTCGGACCAGCTCGCGGGGCGCATGGCGATCATGCGTAACCACTCCACCTATCCCGACTTCGACTGCGTGCTCGCCGAGGACGCGCAGGCGCCCGGCGGCGTCGCCGCCTTCGCGTACGGTTTCCACGGCGGCCGCGGGCAGTGGTGGCACGACGTCGTACGCGGGGCGCTGCAGGACCGGGCCGGGCCGGTCGTGGCGGAGGACTGGTTCGGCGACGCCCTGGAGATCGCCGAGATCCACGTGCGCCCCGAATACCAGGGCCGGGGCATCGGCCGGCGTCTGATCCACACGCTGTGCGAGGGCCGCCCGGAGCGCACCGCAGTGCTCTCGACGCACGACGCCCCCACGGTGGCCCGGCATCTGTACCGGGACGTCGGGTTCGCCGACCTGATGACCCGGTTCGTCTTCCCCGGCGGGTACGAGGAGTACGTCATCGCCGGGGTGCGGCTGCCGCTGCCCGAGCGCGCGGCCCGCGAGGGCTGAACGGGCCGGCCGGCTCAGCCGGCGACGGCGGCGGGCACGCTGTGCAGCGCCTGGAACACCTCGCGGGTCGCGCTCGACCGGTTGAAGGTGATGAAGTGGATGCCGGGCGCGCCCTCGTCGAGCAGCTTCTGGCACAGCTCGACGGCGTGCTCGATCCCGAGGCGGCGGACCGCGGCCGGGTCGTCGGCGACGGCCTCGAACCGCTCGGCCACCTCGGGCGGGAACGGCGCGCCGGACAGCTGCTCCGACCGGGCGATCGTGCTCATCTGCGTGACGGGCATGATGCCGGGGATGATCGGGGTGTCGCACCCCTGGGCCGCCACGCGGTCGCGCAGCCGCAGGTAGTCCTCCGCCCGGAAGAACATCTGAGTGATCGCGTAGTCGGCGCCGGCCCGGCACTTCTGCACGAAATACTTGGTGTCCGACTCGATGCTCGCCGACCTGGGGTGCTTGTAGGGGAAGGCGGCCACCCCGACGCAGAAGTCGCCCGACTGGCGGATCAGCCGCACCAGCTCCTCGGCGTACAGCACGCCCTCCGGGTGCTTGACCCACTCGTCCAGGGGGTTGCCCCCGCGCGGGTCGCCGCGTACGGCGAGGATGTTGCGCACGCCCGCGTCGGCGAACCGGCCGACGAGGTGGCGCAGCTCGCGGATCGAGTGGTCGACCGCGGTGAAGTGGGCGACGGGGGTCAGCGTCGTCTCGTGCGCCAGCCGCTCGACGATGTCCACCGTGCGGTCGCGGGTCGAGCCGCCGGCGCCGTAGGTCACGGAGACGAACGTCGGCCGCAGCGCCTCGAGCTCGCGGATGGCCCGCCACAGCTGGCGCTCCCCCTCGTCGGTCTTCGGCGGCATGAACTCGAACGAGAACGAGCGCTCGCCCGCGGCCAGCAGTTCGCGGACCGTCGGGACGCGATCAGGAAGCCGCGAGGGCAGACCGAGAGCCATACAGGAGAGGTTACAGCGCCGCTCTTTTCCTGATGGTCGCAGTCTTGCTATGTGGACGTTTTCCCTTACTGGGGGAGTTAACCCACTTGAAGGGGGATCTGGTGATGGGTGTCCGGATCAACCCCGGTTAGTCTCAGAGCATGACCGCTTCCGCCGTCTCGCTCGATTCCATCCGTACGGAGGTGGACCGCGCACTCCGGGAGTTCCTCGACCGGCAGCGACCACACTTCGGTGACCCGCAACTGGCCGCCCTGCTGACCGCCGCGGAGGACTTCCTGGCCGGCGGCAAACGGCTGCGCCCCGCCTTCTGCCACTGGGGGTGGCGGGCCGCGGGCGGCGGCGACGACCCGGGGCTGCACTCCGCGGCCGCCTCGCTGGAACTGCTGCAGGCGAGCGCGCTCGTCCACGACGACGTCATGGACGCCAGCGACGTGCGCCGGGGCATGCCGTCCGCTCATCGCCGGTTCGAACGGATGCACACCGAGGCGGGCTGGCACGGCTCCGCGCGGCAGTTCGGCGAGGGCTCGGCCGTGCTGCTGGGGAACCTGCTGCTGGTGTGGTCCGGGGAGATGTGGCGCACCTGCGGCCTGGCGCCCGAGGCGCTCGCCGCCGCCCAGCCGGTGCACGACCACATGCTCACCGAGCTGATGTGCGGGCAGTATCTCGACCTGCTCGAACAGGCGCAGGGCGAGAGCACCTACGACAGCGCGCTGCGGGTGGCCCTCTACAAGAGCGGCAAGTACTCGGTCGAGCAGCCGCTCCGGCTCGGGCTCGTCCTCGCCGCCCGGGCCCGGCACGCGTGGATCGACCGGCTCTGCGTGCAGTACGGCCAGCAGGTGGGCATCGCCTTCCAGCTCCGCGACGACATCCTCGGCGTGTTCGGCGACCCGGCGGAGACCGGCAAGCCCGCCGGCGACGACCTTCGTGAGGGCAAGCGAACCGTCCTGATCGCGCGCGCGCTCGACTCGGCCACCCCCGCCCAGGCGGCGGTCGTGCGGTCTCTTCTCGGCGACCCCGGGCTGGACGCCGAGGGCGTCGGGCGGCTGCGCGCGGTGATCGAGGAGACCGGCGCGCTGACCGCGTGCGAGGGCATGATCAAGCGCTACCTCGACGACGCGCTGCACGCCCTGGACCACGCGCCGATCGAGGAGGAGGCCCGCGCCGCGCTGGCCGCCCTCGCCGTCGCCGCCACATCCCGCCGCACCTGACGGAACTCGCCCCCGGGCGCCGCGCCCCGTCGCACCTGACGGGACGCGGCGCGCGGGCGGCTCAGTGGCGGCTCAGTGGCGGCTCAGAGCGGGACGGCGGACAGCCGGGCCTTGAGCGCGGCGGCGGCGGCGCCGGGGTCGTCGGCCTCGGTGACGGCCCGGACGACCACGGCCCGGCGCACGCCGTGCGCCATCACCTCGTCGAGGTTGCCCAGGTCGATGCCGCCGATGCCGAACCACGGCCGGTCGGCGCCCAGGCGTGCGGCGTGTTCCAGCAGCGCGGGGCCCGGCGCGGGCCGGCCGGGTTTGGTGGGCGTGGGCCAGATCGGCCCGCAGCAGAAGTAGTCCACCCCGGGCTCCACGGCGGCGGCCGACGCCTCCGCCGCCGAGTGCGTGGACCTGCCGATGAGCACGCCGGAGCCGAGGATCTCCCGGGCCACCGGGACCGGGAGGTCGTCCTGCCCGAGGTGCAGGATGTCGGGCCGGGCGGCGAAGGCGACGTCCGCCCGGTCGTTGACCGCCAGCAGCGCGCCGTGCCTGTCGCACGCCGCGCGGAAGACCTCGAGCAGGTCCAGCTCCTCGCGCGCCTCCAGGCCCTTCTCCCTGAGCTGGACGATGTCCACTCCGTTGGACAGGACCGCGTCGAGGAACTTCTCCAGGTCGCCGCGGTCCCTCCTGCCGTCCGTGCAGAGATAGAGCCTGGCCTGCGCGAGCCGCTGTCGCCGGGTGTCAATCACCCGACCACAATGCCATGCGGCCGTACGGTCAGAAACCCAGGGCCTGGGCCCTGCGCTTGACCTCGGTGTGCCGGCCCTTCACGATCGCGTCGATCGGGGACCCCGGCAGCGAGTCGTCCGGGGTGAACAGCCACCGGATCGACTCCACCTCGTCGTAGCCCGCGTCGGCCAGGAGCGTCAGCGTGCCGGGCAGGCCCTTGAGCACGTCGCCGCCGGCGATGAACACCGCGGGGATCTGCGGCTCGCCCCCGCCCCTGCGGACGCCGGCGAGCTTCTTGTCCTTGAGGAGTTGCTTGGCGCGGCCCATGCTGAGCCCCAGCCTCTTGGCGGCCTCCGAGAGGGGGAGCCACTCCCCTACGAGCTGGTCGGTCTCCCGGTCGATCTGCGCAACAGTAAGCGTCACGGATCCACCATTACCACAGGCGGGCCGCCGGGAAACACCTCGATTACGTCATAATGCAGTCGCGGAGCGGGACGGCCGGATCGGCCACCCGCCGGGGGTCGAGCCGCTGGCCGCCCTCGACGATCCTGCGGCCCTGCACCACGTCGCGCGGCCGGTCCACGGTGAGCACCGCGGCGAGCCTGTCCTCGGCCGTCAGCCAGCACACCGCCCACTTCGCGTCCGTACGCGGGTCGCCGCGCAGCAGCACACGGTCACCGGCCTCCCGGTGCCCGGCGAACTGCACCATGTGGCCGAACTGCTCGGACCAGAAGTACGGCACGGGGTCGTAGACCGCCTCCTCGCCCAGGAGGGTGGCGACGGCCGTGTCGGGGGCCTGGAGCGCGGTGTCCCAGTGCTCGACCCGCAGGCGGGTGCGGAACCTGCGCGACCACCAGTTGGCGCAGTCGCCCACCGCGACCACGTTGGACAGCGACGTGCGCAGGTGCTCGTCGACCACCACCCCGTCGTCGAGCCGGACGGCCGAGCCCTTCAGCCAGTCGACGGCGGGCCGCACCCCGACCCCGGTGACGACCACGTCCGCCGGCACCCGGGCGCCGGAGATGAGCGTGAGGCCGTCGGCGTCCACGGTGCCGACCATCGCCCCGAGGCGCAGCTCGACGCCCGCCCGCGCGTACCAGCCGATGGTGTGGCTGCCGACTTCGGGGCCGAGCGCCACGGCGAGCGGGCTCTCCCCCGCCTCGACGACGGTCACCGCGCACCCGGCCCGGGCCGCGGCGGTGGCGACCTCCGCGCCGATCCAGCCCGCCCCGACCACCGCCACGCGGGCGCCGGGGACCAGCCGCTCGCGCAGCGCGAGCGCGTCCTCGATGGTGCGCAGCACGTGCTGGCGGCCCTCGCCGCGCAGGCGGATCGGGGCCGCGCCGGTGGCGATGACCAGGCCGTCGTACTCCAGCTCGCCCTCGGTCGTCTCCAGCACGCCGTCGCGCAGACCCTTGGCCGCCGTGCCGAGGCACAGCCGTACGTCGAGGGCGTCGAGGTCGGAGTCGACCACCGTGGAGTCGGTGCCTCCGAGCAGCACCGCCTTCGACAGCGGCGGCCGGTCATAGGGGCGATGGTGTTCCTCGCCGATGAGCGTGATGCGCCCGGTGAATCCACGGGCCCTCAACGCCTCGATGCTTCGCACGCCGGCCAGGCCGGCACCCACCACCACGACGTGATCCACAGTTTGACCATAGATTGTCAGCGGGGGGCCTGGCCAACGGCCCCCTCATAACGAGTTGGGCAAGTAGCGCGCACTTCCGCGGGGGCCCTCGTTGTGAAGAAGTCCCTCACTCCACCGACGGCGCGCGTCCGGATGCCCGCCCGTGCGGCGCGGGTCCTCCGCCGATCGTGCGACGGCGGGCGGCCTCCGGCGATCGGCCATGACGGGCGGCGTACTACGCTGGTGCACGTAAGACGCGCGGGAGCCCGGCGGACCGGGCTGAGAGGAGAGCGCGAGGCTCTCGACCGCCCCGACCTGATCCGGGTAATGCCGGCGAAGGGAGCGCGGTGTGCCCCCCACATACGACGTCGTGATCGCCGGCGGCGGCGTGGCCGGCCTGGCCGCGGCCTGGCGCACGGTCCGCCGCGGCCTGTCGGTGGCGGTGGCGGACCCCGCGCCCGGCGGCGGCGCCACCCACGCGTCCGCGGGGATGCTCGCGCCGGTCAGCGAGGTGACCTACACGGAGGAGCCGCTGCTGCGGCTCGGCCTCGCGTCGCTGGCCGCCTGGCCGGGGTTCCGCGCCGAACTCGAGGACGAGAGCGGCGTCGAGCTGGACTACCGGACCGAGGGCACGCTCGAGGTCGCCCGCGGCGCGGACGACATGGCCTACCTGGACGACCTGGCGGCGTTCGAGCGGACGCTCGGCCTTCGGGTCGAGCGGCTCACCGGGCGCGAGTGCCGCTCTTTCGAGCCGATGCTCGCCCCCTCCGTACGCGGCGGGCTGCTGGCCCGCGACGACGCCTGGGTCAACCCGCGCAGGGTCGTGCGGGCCCTGCTCACCGCGTTCGAGAAGGCGGGCGGCACGCTGGTCGCCGGGCGCGTGTCCGGGATCGACGCCTCCGCGACGGGCGGCCCGTCCGTACGGCTGACGTCCGGCGAGGCCGTCGCGGCGGGCCAGGTCGTCGTGGCGGCCGGATCGTGGTCGGCGTCCCTGCTGCCCGGCCTGCCGGTACGCCCGGTCAAGGGTGAGATCCTCCGGCTTCGCGGGCCCGAGGGGTTCCTCACGCGGTGCGTCCGGGGGCTGGTGCACGGCTCCCCCGCCTACCTGGTGCCCCGGGGCGACGGGGAGATCACGCTGGGCGCCACGGTGCAGGAACTGGGGTACGACGCGCGGGTCACCGCCGGCGGCGTGTACGAGCTGCTGCGCGACGCCCGCGAGCTGGTGCCCGGCATCACCGAGCTCGAACTGGCCGAGACCACGGTCGGCTTCCGCCCGGGCACGCCCGACAACCTGCCGCTCATCGGCCCCGCCGGACCGCCCGGCGTGTTCGCGGCGACGGGGCACGGCCGCAACGGCGTGCTGCTGTCCCCGATCACCGCCGACGCCGTCGCGGCGCTCCTCACCGGCGACGAGCCACCCCCGGTCACCGGGGCCTGCGATCCAGGGAGATTCAGCGAGTGAAAGTCACGATCAACGGAGGCACGGCCGAGCTGCCCGTCGGCGCCACGGTCGGCGACGCCGTACGCACCCTCACGTCCCTCACGTCCGGGGTCGCGGTGGCCCTGAACGGCGAGGTGGTGAGCCGGAGCGCGTGGGACTCCACTGCGGTGGCCGACGGCGACGGCGTCGAGGTGCTGACGGCGGTGCAGGGAGGATGAGCATGACCGAGGACGTCTTCGTGCTGGGCGGGGAGAAGTTCACCTCGCGGCTCATCATGGGCACCGGCGGCGCGCCGTCGCTGGAGGTGCTCGACCAGGCGCTGGAGGCCTCCGGCACCGAGCTGACGACCGTCGCGATGCGCAGGCTCGACCCGGCGTCGCGCGGTTCGGTGCTGGACGTGCTGCGCGCCCGCGGCGTCAAGGTGCTGCCGAACACGGCGGGGTGCTTCACGGCCGGGGAGGCCGTGCTGACCGCCCGCCTGGCGCGTGAGGCCCTGGAGACCGACTGGGTCAAGCTGGAGGTCATCGCCGACGAGCGCACCCTGCTGCCCGATCCGATCGAGACCTTCGACGCCGCCGAGCGGCTGGTCGCCGACGGCTTCGTCGTGCTGCCGTACATCGGCGACGATCCGGCGCTGGCGCGCAGGCTCCAGGACGCGGGGTGCGCGGCGGTGATGCCGCTCGGCGCCCCCATCGGCTCCGGGCTGGGCATCCGCAACCCGCACAGCATCGAGCTGATCGTCGAGGCCGCCACGGTCCCGGTGATCCTCGACGCCGGCATCGGCACGGCCAGCGACGCCGCGCTGGCGATGGAGCTGGGCTGCGACGCCGTGCTGCTGGCCAGCGCCGTGACGCGGGCGCACCGGCCGGACCTGATGGCGGCGGCCATGCGGCAGGCGGTCACGGCCGGACGGCTGGCCCGGCTCGCGGGACGCATCCCCCGCCGCCGCTACGCCGAGGCGTCCTCCCCCGGCCGCCCGTCCTGAGGACGCCGAAGCGTGTGTCCCACCCGCCCGGCGTGCTGCCGCCGGCGGGCGGACAGGCGCGGGAATCCACGTCTGGTAAGCCCGGTTTTCGGATTCGGCACGGCTTTTCGGACGGCGCGGTAGGCTGCCGAATCGGTCTCGGTTTGGGATTCGGGAACACGCCCGGCGGCAAATCACCCGTAAACTCTGGCGAGTGGACACGACGCTGACCGACCCGCTCGTGGGGCAGTTGCTCGACGGGCGCTACCGCGTCGAGTCCCGGATCGCCCGGGGTGGCATGGCCTCCGTATACCTGGCTCTGGACGTCCGGCTCGACCGCACGGTGGCCGTCAAGGTGATGCACCGCTCGCTGGCCGAGGACCCGCAGTTCGTGCGGCGGTTCATCGGCGAGGCCAAGTCGGTGGCGAGCCTTTCTCACCCGAACATCGTGCAGGTCTTCGACCAGGGCACGGACGGGGCGAACGTCTACCTGTCGATGGAGTACGTCCCCGGCAGGACGCTGCGCGACGTGCTGCGCCGCCGCGGTCACCTGCCGGCGCGCGAGGCGCTGGAGATGGTCATCCCGGTGCTCGCCGCCCTTGGCGCGGCCCACCAGGCGGGGCTCATCCACCGGGACGTCAAGCCGGAGAACGTGCTGCTCGCCGACGACGGCCGGGTGAAGGTCGTGGACTTCGGCCTGGCCCGCGCGATCGAGGCGACCAACCAGACCAAGACCGGCATGATGATCGGCACGATCGGCTACATGTCGCCCGAGCAGGTCACGACCGGCACCGCCGACGCCCGCAGCGACGTGTACGCCGCCGGGATCATGCTGTTCGAGCTGCTCACCGGGCGGCAGCCGTACGCGGGCGAGACGCCGATGTCGATCGCCTACCGGCACGTGCACGAGACCGTCCCCGTGCCGTCCTCGATCGTGCCCGACGTGCCGCCGGCGATCGACGCGCTCGTCGCAGCGGCCACCGACAAGGACCCCGCGGCGCGCCCGGTGGACGCGACCGCCATGCTCGTCGCGGCCGTCGAGATCCACCGCACGCTCCCGCGGACGGGGCACACCGGCGCGCACGCCACCCCTCACGGCGCCCACGACAGCGGCGCCTTCACCGGCGCCCACAGCGGCGTACGGACGGGCGCGCACCGGACCCTCCCGCCGCCCGGCGGGGCCTCGCCGTTCGGCACGTCGCAGCACGGGCGCCCGGAGGCCGAGCCGCCGGTCGGGCAGACGATGATCCAGCCGCGGTCGGAGCTGCTGACCGGCGCCGGCGAGACGGGCCGGCGGCGGCGGGCCAGGGTCAGGCCCGTGTGGTTCCTCGCCGCGCTGGCCCTCGTCATGGTCGCGGGCGTCGCCTTCACCGGCTGGTGGTTCTCCCAGGGACGCTACACGACCGTGCCCGACCTGGTGAACCAGAACATCACGGTCGCCAGGCAGGAGGCTCAGAAGGCCGGCTTCGAGGTGCGGATCGGCAAGGCGAGGTTCGACGACAAGGTGCCGAAGGACATCGTCCTCGACACCGAGCCCGGCGCGGGCGCCGAGGTGGTCAAGGGCGCCGTCCTCACCCTGATCCCGTCGGCCGGCCCGGAGACGATTCCCGTGCCGAAGGTCGAGGGCCTCAGCCTGGCCGACGCCCGGGCGAAGATCGCCGAGGTCGGGCTGACCCCCGGCCGGGTCAGCAAGAGCGCGAGCGACACCATCCCCCGCGACCAGGTCATCCGCACCAACCCGCCGGTGGGCAAGCGCGTGAAGAAGCGCGGCGTGGTCAACTTCGTCGTCAGCGCGGGACTGCTGATGCCGGACGTCACGCAGATGATGCGCGACCAGGCGGAGAAGATCCTGCGCGACAAGGGCTTCAACGTCCAGATCGACGAGACCACCGACGACGCCCCGCCGGGCACGGTGATCGCCCAGGACCCGTCCGGCGGCGCCGAGGTGGTGGCCGGGGCGACCGTCCACCTGACGGCCTCGCGCGGCCCGGACCAGGGCTTCCGCTGGCCGTGGGAGACCGACCCCGCCGACCCCGGCCAGACTCCGCCCACCGTCGTCAACGTGCCCAACGTGATGTTCAAGTCCGTCCACGACGCGGTGAACGAGCTGAAGGCGGCCGGTTTCAAGGTCAACGTCCGCAAGGTGGTGGGCACCGACCGCGTGGTCGGTGAGAAGCCGCTCGGTCAGCAGCCGCCGGGCAGCACGATCACCATCTGGCACTGACGCTTCCGCCCGACCGCCGGTCGCCCACGGCCACCGCTCGTGGCCGTCGGCACGCCACCCGGGCGGAGCCCGACAGCCGTCAGGCGGCGTCGGGGCCGGCGCCCCTGAGGATGTAGAGGTCGTCGCCGAACACCGCGCAGATCTGAATCCTCCCACCCAGCGCCTGCACATAACGGGCTATGGCCTCGACGGTGGACACCTCATCACGCTCGATCTGGGAGACGCGGCTCTTGGTGACGCCCATCAGATCGGCGAGGCCGGCCGTCACGTCCGCCAGTCGAGCAGGGCTCAGGGGGTGAGGGTGCCGAGGAGGCGGAGGCGGGCGAGGCCGCCGTCGGGGTAGATGTCGAGCCGGGCGTGGGTGACCCTGCGGTCGCCGTCGAGGCGGAAGCGGTGGCGGGTGTCGGGCTGCAGGCGGGTCCTGGGCAGCAGCGGGAACCAGGCGTCCCCGTCCTCCGGCGGCGGCCGGTCCGCGTCCGCGCCCTTGAGGGACGCCCAGCCGGGGGCGTTGAAGATCAGGTTGGTCGTGTCGATCTCGGCGACGGCCACCCGGCCCGGCCCGGCGAGGGCGACCACGAGCCAGTCGTTGCCGCCGTCGCGGCGGCGCGCGGTCTCCCAGCCCTCGGACTGGTCGCGGGCCAGGCCGGGCGCGAGGACGTTGTTCGGCGAGGAGTAGAACTCGTCGGAGCAGGCCGTGACCAGGCCGCCGTTCTCCAGCGCGGCGAGGTCGACGGTGAGGCCCTCCAGGAACGCGCGGTCGGGCACGACCCGCCCGTGGACCCGCAGCCGCGCGACGCCGCCGTCGGGGAAGATGTTCAGCCGCACATGGGTGAAGCGGCGGGGATCGGTCACGGCGAACTCGTGGACCGCGTCGCCCTTCAGCGGGCTCTTCGGCACGATCTCCACCCAGCCGTCCAGCTCGTCCGGTGAGGGGTGCCCCTCGGCCGCGCACGCCTCGACCGACGCGTACGGCGGGTAGTTGCCGCGGAACCACGCGGTGTCCACCACCACGCCCCGGATGACTCCCGGCAGGCCGAGCCGGACGATCGCCCAGTCGTGGCCGGGTTCGCGCCGCCGCCGGGTCTCCCAGCCGTCGTAGACCTGGCCCTTGGCGCCGAAGGTGTGCGGCCGGAACTCGGCCGGTCCCGGCCTGATCAGGGCCTCCCGTTCGGCGAACGACTCGTCGCTGGCGGCCACGACCGACCCGCCGTACGTGCGCAGGGCGAGGTCGGGCAGGCGGGTGAAACCGGTCATCGTGCTCCTCGGGTCAGCAGCCGGCCGCGCGGGGCGGCGAAGTCGACGGGCACGCCGCGCAGCCAGGTGGTGCGCACCACGCCCGCGAGCCGCGCGCCGTGGTAGGGGGACACCGGGTTGCGGTGGTGGAGCGCCGTCACGTCGACGGTGAACTCCGCGCCGGGGTCGAAGGCGACCAGGTCGGCGTCATTGCCCACGCGGATCGCCCCCTTGCGCGGCAGACCGGCCAGGCGGGCCGGCCCCCCGGCCATCCAGCGCGCCACGTCGGCCAGGCCGTGCCCCCGGACGCGGGCCGCGGTCCACACGGCGGGCAGGCCGACCTGGAGCGAGGAGATCCCGCCCCAGGCCGCGGCGAAGTCGGGCACCTTGAGGTCGGGCGTCGACGGGGAGTGGTCGGAGACGATCCCCATGAGCACCCCCTCGGCGAGCGCCCGCCACAGCGCGTCGCGGTTGGCGGCCTCCCGGATCGGCGGGCAGCACTTGTAGGCGGGCCCGGTGACCTGCTCCGCCGCCAGGGTCAGGTAGTGGGGGCAGGTCTCGGCGGTGACGCGCACCCCCGCCGCCTGGGCCGCGCGCAGCGGCTCGACGCAGGCGGCGGCCGACACGTGCACGATGTGCGCCCGCGCGCCGGTCTCCGCCGCGAGGGCGATCACCTGCTCGACGGCCCCGCGCTCGGCCTCCTGCGGGCGCGAGATGAGGAAGTCGTCGTACGCCGGGCCGCGGGGGTCGGACAGCAGGCCGGGGTCCTCGGCGTGCGCGATCAGCAGGCCGTCGAAGGCCGCCACCTCGGCCAGCGCGGCCCGCAGCCCTTCGCGGTCGAGCGCCGGGAACTCCTCCACCCCGGACGGCGACAGGAAGCATTTGACGCCGGCCACGCCGGCCTCGTGCAGGGGCCGCAGGTCGGCGAGGTTGCCGGGGATCGCACCACCCCAGAAGGCGACGTCCACGTGGCACCGCCCCTCGGCGGCCTTCCGCTTGACCTCCAGCGCCGCCACGTCCACGGTCGGGGGCAGCGAGTTGAGCGGCATGTCCACGATGGTGGTCACGCCCCCGGCCGCCGCCGCTTTGGTGGCGGTCGCGAAGCCCTCCCAGTGGGTGCGGCCGGGCTCGTTGACGTGCACGTGGGAGTCGACCAGCCCGGGCAGCAGCGGCAGCTCGCCGAGGTCGGCGGACTCCTCCGCCGCCGGCGGCTCGTCGTAGGGGCACAGGGCGGCGATCACACCGCCGCGTACGGCGACCGCGAGCGGGCGCTCCCCCTCCGGGGTCACGGTCCGCCGGGACCTCACCACCAGGTCGTACGGTTGCCCCACGCGCCACTCCTCATGTCGTGAGATGCCGGGCGGCGATGCGCGCCGCGAGCTTCTCCAGCAGCGGCCCGGCCTCGGCCATGCAGCGGCTCGCGTCGGGCTCGATGTCGGTCAGCGCGTACGCCGCCTCGATGCCGGCCGCCCGCAACTCGTCGTCGCCCACCGACCGCCGGCCGCAGACCGCGACGACCGGTACGCCGTGCTTGGCCGCGGCCGCCGCGACGCCCACCGGGGCCTTGCCGCGCAGCGTCTGCTCGTCGATGGAGCCCTCGCCGGTGACGACCAGCCGGGCGCCCTCGGCGTGCCGGTCGAACTCCACGAGGTCCAGCAGGTAGCCGATGCCCGGCCGGATCTCGGCGTCGAGGAACGTCAGCGCGCCGAAGCCCACTCCGCCCGCGGCCCCGGCCCCCGGTCGCCCGGCCACGCCCATCGCGCGGACCACGCCGTCGTGCTCGGCGGCGCCGGCGAGGCCGTGGGTGTGCGCGGCCACGGCCGCCAGCCGGGCCAGCCCGGCCTCCAGCACGGCCACGTCCCGCGGGCTCGCCCCCTTCTGCGGGCCGTACACCGCCGCCGCGCCGTACGGCCCGAGCAGCGGGTTGTCGACGTCGCTCGCGACGATCACCTCGAACCCGCGCAGGCGGCCGGAGGCGTCGATCGCGTGCAGGTCGCGCAGCGCGGCGCCGCCCGGCGGCAGGTCGTTCCCGGCCGCGTCGAGCAGCCGTACGCCGAGGGCCTGGGCCATCCCCGCGCCGCCGTCGGTGCAGGCGCTGCCGCCGAGGCCGAGCACCACGCGGGTCGCGCCATGGCGTACGGCGTGGGCGACGAGCTCACCGGTGCCGCGGCTGGTGGCGGTCAGCGGCGCAGGGTCCGCCGGTAGCCTGCGCAGGCCGGACGCCTCGGCCAGTTCGATCACGGCGACCCGTGCGCCGGGCTCGTCGCGTACGGCGTAGCTCGCGGTGACCGGCCGGCCGACGGGCCCGGTCACCTCCGTCTCCACCCGGGTGAAGCCGCTCGCCACGACCGCGTCGACGGTGCCGTCGCCCCCGTCGGCCACCGGGAGCTCGACGACGGGCACGTCACTCGATCCCGGAGAACGCAGACCGGCGGCCACGCGCGCGGCCACCTCGGGCGCGGTGAGCGACCCGCGAAACTTGTCCGCCGCGATGACGACGTGCTCTGTCATACCCTGCTCCCTCGATCCGTCCGGGATGTCTCAGACATGATCTCCGGTGGTCAGGCGACGATGGGCACCGGCCCCGGCCCGTGCGGCCTCCTCGCCGGAGACCGTGCGCAGTTCGCCGCCCTCGACGACGGTCCGGCCGCCCACCAGCAGCCGTTCCAGCGGCGGCGTGGCGCCGTACGCGAACGCCACGACGGGATCGTCGATCGCGGCGTGGAAGCCGCCGAGCCGCCACAGGGCGACGTCGGCGAGCTTGCCGGGCTCCAGCGAGCCGATCTCGTCCTCCCGGCCGAGGCAGCGGGCGCCGCCGAGCGTGGCCATCTCCAGAGCCTGGCGAGCGGTCAGCGCGCGCGGGCCGTACCGGGCCCGCTGCGTGAGGACGGCCATGCGGATCTCCCCGGCGAGCGGGGTCATCTCACTGGAGGCCGCGCCGTCGACGCCCAGCCCGACCGGCGCGCCCGCCGCGAGCAGATCGGCGACCCGGGCGATGCCCGCGCCGAGACGGCCGTTCGACGACGGGCAGTGGGCCGTGCCCGTGCCGGTCTCGGCGAAGCGCCGCACGTCCTTGTCGGTCAGGTGCACGCAGTGGGCCAGCCACACGTCGGGGCCCAGCCAGCCGAGGTCGTCGAGGTACTCGACGGGCAGCACGCCGAACTGTTCCCTGCAGTGCTCGTCCTCGTCGGCCGTCTCCGCCACGTGCGTGTGCAGCCGTACGCCGTGGGAGCGGGCGAGGTCCGCCGAAAGGGTCATGAGCTCGCCGCTGACCGAGAACGGCGAGCAGGGGGCGACCGCGACGCGCAGCATCGACCCGAACGACGGATCATGATATTTCCGGATCGCGTCGTCGGTGGCCCGGAGGATCTCGTCGAGGTCCTCCACGACCTCGTCCGGCGGCAGGCCGCCGCGCGAGGCGCCCCGGTCCATCGACCCCCGGCAGGGGTGGAAGCGCAGCCCGACCCGGCGCGCGGCCTCGATCTCCGCCTCGAACAGGTCGCCCCTGCCCTTGGGGAAGACGTAGTGGTGGTCGGTGGAGGTCGTGCAGCCCGACAGGGCCAGCCAGGCCAGGCCCGCCGTCGCGGCGCCCGCCACCACCTCGGCGTCCATCCGGGCCCACAGCCGGTAGCTCGCCACCAGCCACTCGAACAGCGTCCCGTCCGGCGTCACCCCCTGCGACGCCCATTGGTAGAGGTGGTGGTGGGTGTTGACCAGGCCGGGGGTGGCCAGGCAGCCGGAGCCGTCGACGCGTTCGGCCCCCTCGGGGACGACCGCCGCCCGGCCGGGGCCGACCGCCGTGATCAGGCCGTCCTCCACGACGACGTGGCCGGACGGGATCTCCTGTCCGACGACCGGGACGACGTGGGCGTTCTCGATGACCACTCGTCGCGGTGCGAGATCACGCAATGGAGACTCCCAGGTCAGAGGGTGCGGGCACGATTTTCTGCATGATCACGGAGGGTTCCGGCGCAGGTCACGGGGGATGCGTGCGACAAACTACAAGATCACGGCGTGGGCTGGTGGTGGCGGCGGGCGGCGGCGAGGCGGACGGCGTCGAGGATCTTCTCGTATCCGGTGCAGCGGCACAGGTTGCCGGCCAGAGCCTCCCGGATGTCGGCGTCCGGCGGCACCCCCTCCGCGTCCGCGAGCAGCGCGTGAGCCTGGACGACGAGACCGGGGGTGCAGAACCCGCACTGCACGGCCCCGGCGTCCACGAACGCGCGCTGCACCTCGTGCAACCCGCCGCCGGCTTCACCGTCCGGCCCGTCCCCGGAGCTTGCCAGGCCCTCGACCGTCACCACCTCGCGCCCCTCCGCCTGCCCGGCGGCGACCAGGCAGGCGCACACCGGCGTACGGTCGAGATAGACGGTGCAGGAGCCGCATTCGCCCTGCTCGCAGGCGTTCTTGGCGCCCGGCAGGCCGAGCCGCTCACGCAGGACGTACAGCAGGCTCTCGCCCTCCCACACGTCGTCGGCCGTCATCGGGCGGCCGTTCACAATCACGTTCACCCTCATCGCGCGCTCCCCCTGAAGTCGTCCCAGGCCCAGCCCAGCGCGCGGCGCGCCATCACGGCGAGCGCGTGAGCGCGGTAGGCGGCGCGGCCCCGCACGTCGTCGATCGGCGCGGCGGCGGCGGCCACGAGCTCGCCGAACCGGCGGGCCACGCCGGGGCCGAGCGGGCCGCGGCCGTCCCAGTCCAGCGCGCCGGACGCGAAGTCCTCGGCGTCCCGGGCGCGGCGCGGGGTCGGCGCGGCCGAGCCGATGCCGGTGCCCACCCGCCGCTCCCCCGGCTCCAGGACGGTCGCGAACGAGCACACCGCGATCACCATGGCGTTCCTGGTGCCGATCTTGGAGAAGTACTGCGGGCCGGTGGCGGCCGGGACGCGCACGGCGCGGATCAGCTCGTCGGGTGCGAGCGCGTTGCGCTTCACGCCGGTGTAGAACTCGCCTATCGGGATCAGCCGGGCGCCGCGCACCGACTCGGCCTCCACGACCGCGCCGCTGGCCAGCAGCGGCGGGTGGCTGTCGCCGGCGGGCGAGGCCGCGCCGAGGTTGCCCGCGACCGTGCCCCTGTTGCGGATCTGCGGCGACCCGACCGTACGGGACGCCTGGGCCAGCGCGGGCAGAACGCCCCCGAGCTCGGCGATCAGCCGGGAGTAGGTCACGCCCGCGCCCACGCGGATCTCGACGCCCTCCCGCGACCACTCCCGGAGCTCGGGGATCGGCGTGAGGTCGAGCAGGGCGGCCGGGCGGCCCTTGTCGAGATTGATCTCCACCATGACGTCGGTGCCGCCCTGGATCGGCGTGGCCTCGGGCCGCCCGGCCTTCAGCGCCAGGGCCTCCGCCCAGGTCCGCGGTCGCAGGAAGTCCATCGGCTACTCCCAGGCCGGGCCGGGCTCGGGCGCGTCCTCGCGCAGCACCGTGCCCTCGATCAGCCCGTACGGCCGGTCGGCGGCGAAGAAGACCTCGCCGTCGTTGTCCAGGCCGAAGGGCGCGAGGTCCACCGGGAAGTGGTGCTTGTTCGGCAGCGACAGCCGCACCTCGCAGACCTCCGGGCACTCGGCCAGCACCCGGGTGCCCATCGCGTACAGCGTCTGCTGCAGCGACAGGCTGTAGGTGTCGGCGAAGGCCGCGAGCAGGGCGCCCCGCGCGTTCTCGTAGCTCTTGTCCCAGTCCTGTGGAGGCTCGTCGTGCCGCCACGCGGCCTCAACGGCGGTGGCGAGGACGCGGTCGCGGGTCTCCGGCAGCGTCGTGTACTCGTCCTTCGCGAAGCCCCAGAACTCCGAGTTGGTCGTGTTCAGCACGACGAGGTCGCGCAGCCCGGAGACCACCCACGACCGCGTCCCGTCGTGGTGGGCCACGCAGGTGCGGACCTCCCTGCCGGAGCGGACGAACGAGTGCCCGAACGCGCCGTTGCGCTCCCAGGCGTGCTCCTCGATCGCGACCCTCGCGTGGTGGATCGCGGGCCGGGCGTCCGTGAAGTGGCGCGCCAGCAGCAGCGCGAAGTCCTCGATCGCCCCGACGCCGTGCTTCTTGGCGAACGCGAAGACCGTGTTCTTCTGCGTGTCGGTGGGCAGGACGGCGGAGTTGTCCCCGCTCAGGTGGACCTCGGTCATGTCGCCCGACAGCGCCGTGCTGACGGTGAGGTCCTTGATCCGGTGGGCGTCGCCGTGCCGGGTCACCCGCACGACCCTCGTCTCGGCCTTGCCGTACCTGTTGGGCCCCAGAACGGCCACGCTAGCTCCCCCGGTAGGTCGAGTAGGCGAACGGGCTCAGCAGCAGCGGCACGTGGTAGTGCTCGCCGGCCTCCCTGATGGCGAACACGACGCTCACCTCGGGGAAGAACGCCTCGTCCCCCAGGTAGGCGCCGGTGTCGAACACGAGCCGGTAGGTCCCCGGGCGGGGGTCCCCGGCCGGGTCCCACTCCCGGCCCAGCGGGGTCCACTCCCGGATGCGGCCGTCGCCGTCGGTGCGGCCCTCCGCCACCGGCACGAAGCCGTGCGCGGCGCGCCGCGACAGCCGTACGAACACGTCCTTGGCCGGCCGCCCGGCGGCGGTGTCGAGCACGTGGGTCGAAAGGCTCACCGGCCCTCCCAGAGCTTGGCCAGCCGCAGGTCGACGATCTTCGCCAGTTCCTCGCGGACGACCTTCCGTTCGGTCTCCTCGTCGTGGCCGAGCCGCTCGTGCAGCAGCGCCAGCATCTCGCCGGCGGTCCGTCCGGCCGCGCAGACCAGGTAGACGTGGCCGAAGCGGCTCTCGTAGGCGGCGTTGCCCTCGCGGAGCGCGCCGCGCACGTCCCGCCCGGCGTCCGCGGTCCCGGCCTGCTCGGCGCGCGACCACGCGGCCTCGCGGCCCGCGCCGTCGGGGCGCTCGCCGATGCGCGGATGCGCCGCCAGCGCCTCCAGCACGTCGTCCCAGTTCAGCGCCGCGACGGCCGACTCGCCCGCGCGGCGGAGCCCGTCGAGATCCTCGTACGGCCCGCGCGCGGCGACCTCCTCCACCCAGGTGGCGCAGGAGCAGCAGGACCGCAGGTCCTCGCGGCTGAGTTCGCGCATGCCCGTCAGTCAACCGCCGGGCCGCGACGGGATCCAGCGGCGTGAAGTCCGAACCGCGCGCCCTGCTCCGGGGGCCGCTTTGTACGTTGTGACAAAGGGGGCGGCACTAGCCTGGAGGTCATCATGACTCCTTCCAATCTGATCGGCGGCCACGTCTTCGTCGCCGGCGGCCTGGCCAAGGGCGGGCTGAAGTACGCGGCGGACATCGGCGCCGAGATGGTCCAGGTCTTCGTCACCAACCCGCGCGGCTGGGCGCTCAGCGAGGGGAACCCCGCCGAGGACGCCAAGCTGCGCGAGTCGGGGGTCCCGGTCTTCCTGCACGCCGCGTATCTCGTGAACTGCGGGTCGCCGACCCCGGAGACCCTGGAGAACTCGATCGCGGTCATCCGCCACACCCTGCGCAGGGGCGTCGAGACCGGCGCGCTCGGCGTGGTCGTCCACACCGGCTCGGCCGTGAGCCAGTCGCGCGAGGCCGCGATGCGCCAGATCCACGAGCGCCTGCTGCCGGTGCTGGACGAGCTGCCCGACGACGGCCCCGACCTGCTGCTCGAACCGATGGCGGGCCAGGGCCAGATGCTGTGCGCGACCGTGCAGGACCTCGGGCCCTATCTGGAGGCGCTCGACCACCATCCCAAGGTCGGCGTGTGCCTCGACACCTGCCACGCCTTCGCCGCGGGGCACGACCTGGCCGCGCCGGGCGGGGTGAAGGAGATGATGGACGCGCTGAACGAGGTGGCCCCGGGCCGGCTCAGGCTGGTCCACGCCAACGACTCGAAGGACCCCTGCGGTTCGAAGCGGGACCGGCACGAGAACATCGGCGCGGGGCACATCGGCGCCCAGGCGTTCGGCGAGCTGATGCGCCATCCCACGGCGGCCGGGGTGCCGTTCTGCATCGAGACCCCGGGCAAGGCGGACAAGCACCGCGAGGACATCGAGCTGCTCAAGCAGCTGCGCGGCGACTGACCGGCGCCACCCCGGGCCCGCCGGTCACCGTGGGTCTTCCTGGCGTCTACGGGTGTACAGGCGTGGCTGCCCTTCCGCGGCAGGCGGAATCGGGCGTTCGCGGCGATCCGGGCCCCCGTATGGCCGGATCGCCGCGCACCCCCCCGATACGCGTCGGCGGGGCCCTTCCCCCCCGAGTAGGGCCCCGCTTGGTAACCAACCGGTGACAACCTGCTCACTTTGTGATTACCCCGCGTGTCTTGCGACGTGCGAAAGACTACGAGGTGTAGTCGGGCGGGGGGATGCCCGTTCGGACGAGCGGTCTCTAGTTAGCGCCATGCGGCCCGCTCCCGCACGACGAGCGGGCCTCCGGGGGCGACGAGCGGTAGGTCGGGGCGTGTGAAGACGCCCCCCGGGCCCGCCGCGGTGCCGCGGTGCCGCGGTGCCGCCGAATGAGCGTCCCGGCTGCGTATCCACGCCTTTCACTCCTCGGCGAGGTCGCCCATCGGCACGGAAATCGGTCCTGTCCTACGTTGGGACGTCACTTCGCATTGCGCCAGTAGGTGAGCGTGCGACTCGTGCTCTTGACTACTTGGGGGACGGACTCGTTTTGCGGCCAGATCTGCAGCAGATAACGATCGATGATCGCATCATTCGAGCAGTCCGATTCTGTGGCCCGGTCCATGTGGACGGCGTGATACCGCAACCGGTACCAGCCCGGGCCCGACGACAAGTCGGGTAGCTTGTGAAATCCCTCGCCTCCCCACTCGATAAGGAAGATCCGTCCTGTTTGGGTGTGGAAGCTGATTTCCACGATGTCCTCGTACTCGTTGACGTCCGGCTCCGGATCGCGGTCCGACACGGTCACCGAGAAGCCGACCGTCCCCGTGTGCAGGCCCGTGACCAGGAGACCTTTACCGTCCTTCACCCGAAGGATGCCCACAGGGTGCTCGGGATGGTCATCGAGGAAGGCTTCAGGAGCCCCCATGTCGTCGGCGAGGTCGTCGAGGTAGATCTGACGGTAGCTGACATGGACATCGAACGACACGGTCCGATTGGTAGTCATGGTCAGGGACTCTACGGCTATGGATGGAAATTTCCGTCGACTGAAGGACCCGCGTCGCACCACGGAGAGCCGGCCCGGAGCGCGGCGCCGGTGCTGCCGTCGCGCGTCCCCGGGCTGTTCGCCGAACCTGGGCCTGCGAACTCGCCTGACACGATGGACCGAGCGCGGGAGCCGAGCGGTGCCACCGGGTCCATGGAGAATCGGGACTGGGGGAAAGCGGTCATCGCGGTGGGCTGGCGATGTTACGGATAAATACTCCAGCCGCGCTTTGTAATCACGTTTCGAGTCCGAGACGTGAGACGGCCACCGCTGTGATCATCGGGACCACGCTGGGTCGGGACCTCCATCCGTCGTCCAGGTCTACATCCGAGCAGTTGGCATGTGGCCGAGGTGGTGGAGGCGCCCCCGCGAAGGCGCAGCGGCGGCCACGTGATCACGGGGGCTCAGGGGCGGAACTGACGGACGAGCTGCTCGCGCACCTGGCGGGTGTGCCGCCTGCTCACCGGCAGCGTCTCGCTCCCCACCTGCAGGACCACCCGGCCGGCGTCGAAGCGCAGCTCGCTCACGTGCCGGGCGTTGACCAGGGTGCTGCGGTGGGCCCGGACGAAGCCCGCGCCCGCCCAGCGGCGTTCCAGCGCCGCGAGGGACATCCGTACGAGGTAGGCGGCGTCGGCCGTGTGCAGGCGGACGTAGTCGCCGTGGGCCTCGGCGTAGCACACGTCCTGCCGCGCCACGAACTTCGTGCGGCCCCCGAGCTCGACCGGGATCGTCTCCAGGTCCTCCTCGGCGCCGGGCGGCGCCACCGCGGCCGAGAGCCGGCGTACGGCCTCGGCCAGGCGTTCGGGCCGCACGGGCTTGAGCAGGTAGTCGACGGCCTCCAGCTCGAAGGCCTGGACGGCGCAGTCGTGGGCGCTGACGAAGACCAGACGGGGCGGCGTGGGGAACCCGCCGATGAGCCGGGCCAGGTCCAGGCCGTCGAGTCCGGGCATGCGCACGTCGAGGAAGACGCCGTCCAGGCGCTCCCCGTCGGCGATCATCTGGACCATGTCGTGCAGGGCGGCCCCGCCGTCGGTCGCCGTCCTCACGTGCTCCACCCGGGCGTCCTGACGGAGCAGGAAGGCGAGCTCGGACAGGGCGGGGACCTCGTCGTCCACCGCGAGGACACGCAGCATGGCCTACACCGTGCCGCGTGTCCCGCCCTCCGCGCAAGGGGTGACCGAACGGTAGGTGACATTCCTGATACTCTCCGCTGCCATCCTCTCGGGTGCCGGACCAAGAGTAGGTAGAGCTATTCGCCGTTTTGCCCCCTATATGGACTTTTGTCCGCCAGGACTGTCTACCGTGAGAAGGAGACCAGGCCGATCGAGGAACTTGGATGAGCATCAGGCCGGGCACGTTCCTTCCCCTCTCCACCTCCATCCGGGCACGGGTGACGCTGACCGTGGCAGCGGTGTCCGTGCTCGTCGCCGCGGTGATCGGCGTCGGCCTGTGCCTGCTGATCCGCCACCGGATCGAAGCCGAGATCTACAGGGAGACCCGCCGGGTCGCGACCGAGTGGATCGGCCTGATGGAACGCGGGCAGGTTCCGCCGCCGACGCCGACGGCACGGGTGCCGCTCGTCCAGCTCGTCGACTCGCGGGGCCGGGTGACGGCGGCCGGGCCCATGGCCGGCGACCGGCCGCTGAGCACGGTCCGGCCGACGGAGGAGAACCGCTTTCGCGACGTGACCGAGTGCCCCGAGAGCGAGCGCTGCGTCCTGCTCACCGCCGCCCGGGTCCCGTCGCTGCAGTCCTGGGAGCTCTGGCAGGGTGAGCCCCACTTCGTCTATGCCGGCACGGACCAGCCGCCCGCCCTGCGCGGGCGGCGCCTGGAGTTCCTCATCGGCGCCGGCGGGGTGCTGCTCGCGGCCCTGTGGACGTGGACGACCTGGCGGGCGGCGGGCCGCATCCTGCGCCCCATAAACGCGATCCGGCAGCGGATGTCGGAGATCAACGCCAACGACCTGTCCCTGCGGGTGCCGCAGCCGTCCGGCCGGGACGAGATCGCACAGCTGGCCCGTGCCGCCAACCAGACGCTCGGCCGGCTGGAGTCGGCGGTCACACGGCAGCGGGAGTTCGCCGCCATCGTGTCCCACGAGCTCAAGTCTCCGCTCACCGGCCTGCGCACGGGGCTGGAGGAGGCGCTTGTCTACCCGGAGACGGACGCACGGCAGGCGATCGCCAGGTCGCTGCCGGCCGCCGACCGCATGCAGCAGATCATCGACGAGCTGCTCGCCTTCGCCCGGCTCCGCAACACGCCGTGCTCGTCCGAGCAGGTCGACCTCGGGGCGCTCGTACGCGACGAGGCGGCGGCGCGTACGACGGGCGTGCCGGTGTACGCCACGGCCGAACCCGGCGTGCGGGTCTTCGGCAACCGCGTGCAGCTGGCCAGCGTCGTGACGAACCTGCTGGTGAACGCGCAGCGCCATGCCGTCGGCCGGGTGAACGTCACCGCCGGGTGCGACGGTGCGCAGGCGCTGGTGGTGGTTCTGGACGACGGCGACGGCGTGGCCGAGGAGGACAGGGAACGCATCTTCGAGCCCTTCCTGCGGCTGGAGGCGGGACGCCGCCTGGATCCCGGCGGCAGCGGTCTCGGCCTGGCCCTGTGCCGGGCGATCGCGGCGGCGCACGACGGCAGCCTGTGCGTCGAGGACTCCCCGCGCGGCGCCCGCTTCGTCCTCCGGCTCCCTCTTTCGAGCGGCTGATCGCCGGCCCGGGCAGGCCGGTACGGCGACGCCGGCGGGCTCAGGAGCGGGCCGGGACGGCCCGGGGACGGGTCTTGGGGATGCGCAGCCGGATGCGGGTTCCCTTGCCGGGCGCCGTCTCGACCATGAGCCCGTAGTCCTGGCCGTAGAGGTGGCGCATGCGCAGGTCGACGTTGCTCAGCCCGATGCCGGTGCTCTCCTCCGCGAGCGCGGCCCGCAGATGCTCGGGGTCCATGCCGACGCCGTCGTCCTCGACCCAGATGTGCGCCTCCGGCCCCGCGTCCCTGATCACGACCCGGACCTCGCCCGGCATGCCGTGCTTGATGGCGTTCTCCACCAGGGGCTGCAGGCACAGGAACGGCACGTCGACCTTCAGCACCTCCGGCGCGACCTGCACGGTGAAGCGCAGCCGGTCGCCGAATCTCGCCTGCTCCAGCAGCAGGTAGCGGTCCACGCAGCCCAGTTCGTCGGCGAGCGAGGTGAAATCGGCCGCCCGGCGCAGCGCGTACCGGATGAAGTCGGCGAAGTCGAGCAGCAGCTCGCGGGCGCGTTCGGGCTCGGTCCGGACGAACGACGCGATCGTGGTCAGCGAGTTGTACACGAAGTGGGGCGAGATCTGCGCCCGCAGGGCCCGCGCCTCCGCCTCCAGCGTGCGCCTCCGGGAGGCGTCGAGCTCGGCGAGTTCGAGCTGGCCGGACATCCAGCGGCCCACCTCGGCCGCCGTGCGCAGCAGGGCGGCGCCGGCCTGCGCGTCGTACGCCGCGAGCGCGCCGACCACCCGGTCCTCCACGGTCAGGGGGACCACCACGCCGTGCCGATCGTCCCCCCGGTCGGGGACGACGCGCGGCCTGCCGGTCGCCATGGCCGCGCGCACCTCGGCGAGCACCGTCTCGTCGTCCGGCACCCCCGTGCCGTCCCTGGCCAGGACCCGATCGCCGGTGGCGACGGCGAGACCGGCGGCGCCGAGCAGCGCCCGCAGGTGCCGTACGGAGCGGCGGGCGGCGCCCCGGGTGAGCCCGGCGCGCAGCGAGCCCGCGGCCAGCCCGGCCACGCGCAGGGCGAGGAAGGTCGCCTCGCCCGGCGGCTCACCGGGGGACGGCCCGCGACGGGCGAGAGCGCGGCCCAGCGCGCCGCCGCAGACCCCGCAGAGCGCGCACAGCGTGACCCAGACGGCTGAAGACACGCCGGACACCGTAGCCGCTCGGCGGCCTCACGGCGGGCCGTCGCCCGGGTCCTCCTGGTATGAGTAGCGCTGCTCTTTCCAGGGGTCGGCCACGTTGTGGTAGCCGCGATCCTCCCAGAACCCGCGCCGGTCCTCGGTCAGGTACTCGACCGCGCGCACCCACTTCACGCTCTTCCAGGCGTACAGGTGGGGCACCACGATCCGCACCGGGTAGCCCCGCTCGGGGGACAGCCGGTTCTCGTCGAGGTGCGTGGCGAACAGCGTGGTCGGGCGGTCGAAGTCGGACAGGCGCAGGTTGGCGCTGTAGCCGTACTCGGCCCAGACCATGACGTGGCGCACGCCGGGCGCCGGGGGGACGCGTTCGAGCAAGGCCGACGTGGGAACGCCGCTCCACTCGTTGCCCATGATGGAGAACTTGGTGACGCAGTGGAAGTCCGCCACGACCGTCGCCGTGGGCAGGGAGGAGAACTCCTCCCAGGAGAAATCGTGGACCCGGCCCGAGGCCGTGGCGCCGAACACCTGGAAACGCCACGTCTCCCGGCGGAACCCCGGGACCCTGCCGTAGTGGACGACGGGCTGCCCGCGTGGGACGTACTGGCCCGGTGGCAGTCGCGTCTCCTCCTCAGGTTTCTCCGGCACGCAGGCCATCCTGCCATCCGCCGCGAGGGCGACCGCACCGGCCCCCTGACGCGCAGTTCGACACGATCAAGGAATCGTGCGCTATATTGCCGCACATGCGCACCGCTTGGTCGTTTTGGTATGGCGACGGACCCGTGAGGACCGATCGCCTCCATGCGCTGCGCTGACAGCCACGGCGAACGAAGGCCCCGGGTCCACACGGACCCGGGGCCTTCGTCGTTTTTCCGGACCCGCACCACTAACCGCGACAGGAGTCACCATGGTCATCGTCATGACCCCGGAAGCCACCCAGGACGACATCGAGGCGATCATCGGCCTCGTCGCCGCGGCCGGAGGGGAGGCGTTCGCGAGCCGCGGCGTGAACCGTACGATCGTCGGCCTCATCGGCGACGTCGAGCAGTTCGCCACACTCAACCTGCGCGGCATGCCGGGCGTCGCGGACGTCGTACGGGTCTCCACGCCGTACAAGCTCGTGAGCAGAGACAACCATCCGCAGCGCTCCACGGTGACCGTGCGCGGTGTGCCGATCGGCCCGGACACCGTCACGCTGATCGCGGGCCCGTGCGCGGTCGAGACGCCGCGGCAGACGCTGGAGGCGGCGCTGATGGCCAAGGCGGCGGGCGCGACGCTGCTGCGCGGCGGCGCCTACAAGCCGCGCACCTCGCCGTACGCCTTCCAGGGCCTGGGCGAGGAGGGCCTGCGCATCCTGGCCGACGTGCGTGAGCAGACCGGGCTGCCGATCGTCACCGAGGTCGTGGACGCCCACGACGTGGCGCTGGTGGCGTCGTACGCCGACATGCTGCAGGTCGGCACCCGCAACGCGCAGAACTTCGCGCTGCTGCAGGCCGTGGGCGCGGCGGGCAAGCCGGTCATGCTGAAGCGGGGCATGACGGCGACCATCGAGGAGTGGCTGATGGCGGCCGAGTACGTCGCGCAGCGCGGCAACCTCGACATCGTGCTGTGCGAGCGCGGCATCCGCACCTACGAGCCCGCCACCCGCAACACGCTCGACGTCTCGGCGGTCCCGGTCGTGCAGCGGCTGTCGCACCTGCCGGTGATCGTCGACCCGTCGCACTCGGGCGGCCGGCGCGACCTCGTGCTGCCGCTGTCCCGGGCCGCGATCGCGGCCGGGGCCGACGGCCTGATCGTCGACGTGCACCCGCACCCCGAGCAGGCCCTCTGCGACGGACCGCAGGCCCTGGTGGACGGCGACCTGGACGACCTGGCGGCCGTGCTGCGCGACTTCCCCCCGCTGCTGGGCCGCACCGCGACCACGTCCGCGTCCCTCGTTCCCGCCTGACCGCCGCACCTGACCGCTGGGCCGGGCCGGGGCCCCGGGACCGCCGGACGCGGTCCCGGGCTCCGGCTCAGACGTCCAGCTTGTACGGCTGGATCGAGTCGGCCAGCTGGGCGGCGAGGTCCTCGGCGTCGAGACGCCGCTCGATCTGCTTGAGGTCCTCGATCTTCGCGCGGGTCTCGGCCTGCCGCGGCGCGAGCAGCGTGCAGCAGTCCTCGTCGGGCAGTTCGGAGATCTCCAGCGTCCCGATCCGGCGGGCCTCGGCCATGATCTCGGTCTTGTCCAGGCCGATCAGCGGGCGCAGGATCGGCAGGTCCACCGCGTGGTCCTGGGCCGTGATGTTGGCCAGGGTCTGCGAGGAGACCTGGCCGAGGCTGTCGCCGGTGACCAGCGCCTCGGCGTGGATGCGGTGGGCGACCTCCTCGGCCGTCTTGAGCATCAGGCGCCGCTGCGCGATCACCGCGAGCCGGTCCTGGCCGGAGTTCCTGATCGACTGCTGCGCCTTGCCGAACGGCACCACCCACAGCCGCGACTTGCCCTGGAACTTGTCCAGGTTGCGCACCAGCGCGTACGCCTTGTAGATGGACTCCGAGGTGGTGAACGGGATGCCGGAGAAATGCAGGAAGTCCACCCGCAGACCGCGCCGCATCATGCGGTAGGCGGCGACCGGGGAGTCGATGCCGCCGGACAGCAGCGCCAGCGCCCGGCCGCTGGAGCCGACGGGCAGGCCGCCCTGGCCCGGCCGGCCGCCGGTGAACAGGAACGCCTCGTCCTTGTCCACCTCGATGTGCACGGTGAGCTCCGGGTTGCTCAGGTCGACCGGCAGCCCGAAGGTGTCGTTGATCGCCCCGCCGACCACGCGGTCCAGCTCGTTGGAGCGCAGCGGGAAGCGCTTGTCGCGACGCCGCGACCGTACGGCGAAGCGCGCCTTGCGGGCCACCTCGTCGCTGTCCCTGATCAGTTCGATGGCGGCCTTGGTGATCGTGTCCGGGTCCTTCGGCACCCGCCACGCGAGGTGGACCAGCACGATTCCGGGCACGTCGGCCACGCGGGCCGCCACCGTCTCGGCCTCCTCCACCTCGGTTCCCGAGGGCAGGAACAGCGCGATCACCCCGTGCCGCTGGCGGATGTCGACCCGGTGGCCCTTGAGGGCGTGCTTGATGTTCGCCCGCAGGCGCATCTCGAAGATCTCGCGGTTCCGGCCCTTCAGGACCACCTCGCCTAACTTGAGCAGCACCGAGGGCTCTCCGAGGGCGGTCATGGTCATCTGTGGAAAACCTCCGGACGGACAGGGACGGCCGTCACACCGGGGAGGGCACGGCCGGGGGAACATACGCCAAGGACAACGCGTCACCGCGATGCGGGCTTCCCCACTGTAATGCCGCCGCCGCGGCAACGCCGATTATCCGCCGTCGAGTTCGACCAGGCCCTTCTCGATCGCGTAGCGGACCAGCTCCACCCGGTTGTGGAGCTGGAGCTTGCTCAGCGTGTTCTGCACGTGGTTCTGCACGGTGCGATGCGACAGCACCAGCCGTCCGGCGATCTGCCGATATGTCAGGCCCTTGGCGACCATGCGCAACACCTCGGTCTCCCGGTCGGTCAGCCGGGGGCCGTCCCGTTCGGCGTCCCCGCCCCGGTCCGGCGTCAGGTGGGCCAGCCTGCGGTACTCCCCCAGCACCAGCCCGGCCAGGCCGGGAGTGAAGACGGCGTCGCCCTGGGCGGTCCGCCCGACCGCGTCCAGGAACTCCTCCCGGCTCGCCGACTTCACCAGATACCCCGAGGCGCCGGCCTTGACCGCCTCCAGCACGTCCTCCTCCTCGGCGCTGGCCGACAGGACGAGCACACGCGGCGGGGCCGCGGACGCGCCCAGGCCCCGGGCCACCTCCACGCCCGCCAGATCGGGCAGGCGCAGGTCGAGCACCACCACGTCCGGCCGTACGGCCACCGCTACGCGCAGCGCCTGGCGGCCCTCGCCGATGGCGGCGACCACGTCGTACCCGGCCTCGGTGAGGTCGCGGGCGACCGCCTCCCGCCACATCGGATGGTCGTCCACCACCATGACCCGCACCGGCGGCCGTCCGCCCTCGTTCACGAGCGCCTCTCGCCTCCTTCGCCCGGTCGCGGCGTCCGTGCCGGGACCGTCAGCTCGATCTCCGTCCCCGGCCCCGACGAGGTGACCGTCACCGTACCGCCGAGGTCGGCCACGCGGCCCCGGATCGACCGGGCCACGCCCATGCGCCCCTCGCGCGCCGCCTGTTCGAGCCGCCCCTCGGGGATGCCCGGCCCGTCGTCGCGGACGGTGACGACGACCGCGCCGCCGTCCTCCTCCGCGAGTATCCACGCGCGGGTGCCCTCGGGACAGTGCCGCACGACGTTGTCGAGGGCCGCGCCGACGGCCGCCGCCACCTCCCGCGCGCTCTCGGCCGGCAGCGGCAGCGGTGTCGCGGGCGCGGACACGGTCACGCGCGCCGTGCCGTACGGCCGCAGCAGGTCACGCAGGTCGGCCTCGGGCTCCGCCGTCGTGGTGTTCGTCACATGGCGGGACGTCTCTTCACGGGCGAGGGCACGGCGAGGGCGCGCCGGCGATCGGAGCCTGCCGCGGAGCCCGGGCGGCGGGGCGGAGTCCGGCGGCCGCACGACGGGCGGCGCCTGCACCAGCGCACGCAGCGCCGACTCCTGCTCCCCCGCGAGCCTGCCCAGCTCCGCCGCCTCGCCGCCGATCTCGGCGCCCCTGCGCTGCACGAGCGCCAGCACCTGCAGCACCGAGTCGTGGATGCCCCGGGCCAGCCGCTCCCGCTCGCGGCCCGCGGCCTCGATCCGCTCGGCGCGCCGCATGCGCTCCTCGGCCTCCCGCGCGAGCCGGGCGACGTGCCCGACGACGACTCCGGCCATGAACATGAGCACGGCGCCGTTCACCGGGAACGAGGCGATGTCGACCCCGCCGGCGCTGCGCAGCCACAGGTCGGCCGCCGACACCACCGCGGCGGCGACCGCGCCCGCGCGGCGTCCCCGGGCCACCCCGTACGCGAGGACGGGCCCCGCCACCCAGGTCGCGGTGATCGGCATCGCACCGGCCAGCACGTCGCCGCGGCTCTGCGCGAACGGCGTGACCAGCAGGCAGCCCACCGTGACGAGGAGGTCGGCCGCCAGCAGCGGCCCGCGCCGCGCGGCGGGATACAGGACGAGCGTGACGGCCGTCCAGGCAAGCATCACGCCGACGACGGCCCAGGCCACGGCCGGACGGGCGTAGCCGCCTGCCCTGAGCACGAGCAGCGCCGCGTACGCGAGCGACGCCAGGCGGAAGACCGCGATCGCCCGCCAGAACGGTCCCTCGATGCCCATCGCGCGGCGCACTCTCCTGATGATCGAGCCGGGAGGGCGTGCCCGCGCCTCCCGCTCACATACTCGGGCCGCTCACATGCGCGGGCAACCGCCGCTTCTCCGCCTCGATTGTCCGCCGGATCGCGGGGGCCTCGCATGAGTACGGCTCCCGCGGGGCGTCGCGGGAGCCGTACGGGATCGTGCGCGGGCCGTGGCGACCGGCCCGCGTCCGATCAGCCGAAGAAGACCTCGGCCTCTTCGTAGCGGGAGGCCGGCACGGTCTTGAGCTCGGCGGTCGCCTCGGCGAGGGCGACGCGCACGATGTCGGTGCCGCGCAGCGCGATCATCTTGCCGTAGTCGCCCTCGTTCACCGCGTCGATCGCGCCGAGGCCGAAGCGGGTCGCGAGCACCCGGTCGTAGGCGGTCGGCGTGCCACCGCGCTGGATGTGACCGAGGACCGTGGTGCGGGCCTCCTTGCCGGTGCGCTTCTCGATCTCCTTGGCGAGCATCTCGCCGATGCCGCCGAGGCGCACGTGGCCGAACGCGTCGAGCTCGCCGGTCTGCAGCGCCATCTGGCCCTCGAGCGGGTGGGCGCCCTCGGCGACCACGATGATCGGGGCGTACCGGGTCTTGAAGCGCGACTCGACGTAGGCGCAGACCTTCTCGATGTCGAACGGCTTCTCCGGGATGAGGATGACGTTGGCGCCCGCGGCCATGCCGGCGTGCAGCGCGATCCAGCCGGCGTGGCGGCCCATGACCTCGCAGATCAGCGCGCGGTGGTGCGACTCCGCCGTGGTGTGCAGCCGGTCGATGGCCTCCATCGCGATGTTGACCGCGGTGTCGAAGCCGAAGGTGTAGTCGGTGGCGTTGAGGTCGTTGTCGATCGTCTTGGGCACGCCGACGACGTTCACGCCGCGGTCGTGCAGCTGCTTGGCCACGCCCAGCGTGTCCTCGCCGCCGATGGCGATCAGAGCGTCCACGCCGGTCGCGGCGAGGTTCTCCTTGATGCGCTCGACGCCGCCCTCGATCTTGATCGGGTTCGTGCGGGAGGAGCCGAGGATCGTGCCGCCGCGCGGCAGGATGCCCCGCACGGCCTGGATGTCGAGCGGCATGGTGTCGCCCTCCAGAGGGCCACGCCAGCCGTCCCGGAATCCGACGAACTCGTGCCCGTACACGCCGACGCCCTTGCGGACGACGCCGCGAATGACCGCGTTCAGCCCGGGGCAGTCGCCGCCTCCGGTGAGGACTCCAATACGCATGACGGGTTTTCCTCCATCTGGGATTACGCGTGGAATGGCGTGGCCGGCCCGACGCAGACCCGGCACTCCACGGCACCGCATTCTGCCCCAGCCCCGCACAATGGTCTAGACCAAAAGAAGAGGCTACGCCACCTGGCCGACCGGACCAACTCAGTCTCGCACGGCGAGACCGCGCGCGTCGTGAGAGGGCGTCTTCCCAACGGGCCGTCACGGCCCTATGTTTGACTCCGTCAAACATTTCCTTGAGACAGGCAAGGGAAGATATGGACATCGTGCCGGAAGTGCGCGCGTTCAACCGCTTCTACACCTCCGTCATCGGGGTGCTCGGAGCGGGAATGCACGACACCCCCTACTCCCTGACCGAGGCGCGGGTGCTGTTCGAACTCGGCACCCGGGAGTCGGCCGACACCGCCGGCATCAGGGGCATGCTCGGTCTCGACGCCGGCTACCTGAGCCGGATCCTGACCAGGTTCGAGACCGACGGGCTCGTGTCCCGCGAACGGTCGGCCGAGGACGCCCGCCGCCAGGTCGTACGGCTCACACCCAAGGGCCGCGACACCTTCGCCGTGCTCGACCGGCGCTCGGCCACCGAGATCGAGACCCTGCTCGCGAAGCTGACCGACCCCGAACGCCGGCGGCTCGTGTCCGCCATGGCCACCGTACGGAGCCTGCTCGAGCCCGCCGAGCGGCGCGAGCCGTACGTGATCAGGCCGCCGCGCGCGGGCGACCTCGGCTGGGTGGTGCACCGGCACGGCGCCCTCTACGGGCAGGAGTACGGGTGGGGCGTGGCGTTCGAGGCCCTGGTCGCGCGGATCGTCGCGGACTACGTCGAGGACCACGACCCCCGGCGGGAGGGCTGCTGGATCGCCGAGGTGCGCGGCGAGCCGGTGGGGTCCGTCTTCTGCGTGCGCAAGGACGACACGACGGCCCAGCTCCGCCTGCTGCTGGTCGAGCCGTCCGCGCGCGGCATGGGCATCGGCGGGCGGCTGGTCGAGGAATGCCTGCGTTTCGCCGCGGCGGCCGGCTACCGCCGGATCATGCTCTGGACCCGCGACGTGCTCGCGAGCGCGCGCCGGATCTACCAGGCCGCGGGGTTCGAACTGCTGGAGCAGCACCCGGGTGAGGAGTCGGGCACCCTCGTCAACGATCAGATATGGGGCAGGGACCTGTGACGTTCCGGGTCCGTCCGGGTGGTCCCTACCATGATCTGCATGCTGGGATCGGCGCGGCGGACCGCGGGAGCGGCGCGCAAGAGCGCGGGAGGGATCGCTCTCGTGATGTGCGTGACGGTCCTGACGGCAGGGAGCGCGGCGGGGTGCGCGGTCTCGCGTGAGCTCACGCTGCCCGCCGCCCCCACGGCCGAGGCCACGGCGGTGTCCGAAGCCGCGCACAGCGTGGTGCGGGTCCGGGGAGTCGCCTCCTCCTGCAGGAAACGGCTGGAAGGGACCGGATTCGTCTACGCGCCCGAGAGGGTCCTCCTCAACGCCCATGTCGTCGCGGGGGCCGACCGCGCCCTGGAAGTCGTCCTCGACGACGGACGGCGGTTCCCCGCACGGGTGGTGGTCTTCGACCCGGAGGTCGACGCCGCCGTCCTGCGGGTGCCCGGGCTGACCGCCCGGCCGCTGCGGCTCACGGAAGCCGCGATCACCGCCGCCGCGGTCGTCGGCTACCGCAAGGGCGCGGCCGTCCCGTCCACGCTCCCCGCCACGGTGCTACCGGACCAACCCGCGGGGTCGTACGACATATACAACCGCACACGCGTGTCGCGGCAGGTCCACCGCTTCCAGGGTGCGGTCATCACGCCCGGCATGTCGGGCGCTCCGCTCGTCGCCGACGGAAATCGCGTGGCGGGGATGGTCTTCGCGGCGGACATGGACAAGGCCGACGTCGGCTACGCCCTCACCGCGGCACAACTCGAGGAGGTCGCCGCGACCGGCATAAAGGCCACCGCCACCGTGCCGCACGACCCCTGCGACTGACAGCCCCCGAACGCCGGCAGCCGCCCCCTGCCGTCCTCGGCCCGACACCGGCCTGCCCCGCGGGCCGTGGCCGGCTCATGCGCGGACGAGGTCCTGGAAGGGCCCGCGGACCTCGACGGTCACGGAGGCCGGGGCGGACCGCGCATCGTGTGGTGGACGGCAGGAGAAGTAGAGCCGGTCACCGGCCGGCGAGATCGAGGGGCCGGCGACGGTCCAGCCGCCCGTGACGCCCGGGAACGGCACCGCCCGGTCCCCGGCAACGAGGGTGATCTCGTCGTCTTCCCCGCCCCCCGGCCGGCCGGCGGTGTCGTGCGCGACCGTCAGGCGCCCGCGGGCGGCGTCGTACGCCCACACCCGGCCGTCCCCCTCGGTGACGAACCGCAGCAGGCCGTCGCGGTAGTGGCAGTCACCGCCGCGCGCGAACCTCCTGGCCCCTTTCACCTGTTCGCGCAGCGGCATGTGCCCGGCGAGGGGCACCTGCTCGCCGAAAGGCACCTGGGCCGTGGCCGGGACCGGCACCCGCTCCCAGGCCACCACATCCTCGCCGGGCGCGCCGGTCATCACATCGAGCACCCCCGTGGTGAGGTCGCCCCAGTCGTCCGGGCGGAACCGGTACAGACATCCGTCCGGATCCCCTTCCGTGAGGTAGACGACGCCCCGGTCTGGATCGCAGGCCACTCCGCCGTGGGGGAACAGGCCCATCGCGAGCCGGGGCATGGGAGCGCGCAGGCCGTACGGGTCGCATTCGAAGACCCGTCCGTGCGGCGTCCGCTCGCCCGACAGCCACGTGTTCCACGGTGTGACGGCGCCGGCCCCGCTGCGGTCGGCGCCGGACAGGACGCGGTAGCCGCCGCGCAGGGTCCCGTCCGGGGCGAAGCGCAGCGCCGTCACGCCGCCGAGCAGTGGCAGCGCGCAGTTGGACACGTAGATCCAGCCGTCCCCGTCAGGGAAGCACCCGCCGCCGTCCGGGGCGGCGTGCCAGACGACTCCCCCGGCCCGCTCCCCCGACCGCGCCACGACCCGGCCGGTGAAGCCCGGGGGGCAGGGCCCGAAGCATCTCGGGCGGAAAGGGGCCGCCCGGATCACCCTGTGCGTACGGCACGCTCCGGCCGGGCGGCTCGCGCCCGTCGTCACGGGCGAACGCCGCGCGCCACACCGCTCCCGGAAGCACCGAGAGCTCCGCCGACCGGACGGAAGTCCCCTGCACCGCTGACCGCCTCCTCGACCTGCCCCTGGTCGTGCCGGTCCGCCCCCGGCGGGCCGATCGTTGCCGCGCGGCCGTCGCCCGGACCGGGGGCGTGGCCGCTCCGCTCCCCTTACCCACCCGGCGGCGTCCGACGGGTCTTTCCGTCCCGTGGCCTCGGTGCCGCGTCTTGTCGTGCGGCTCCACCTCGCGGCGCCCAGTCGACCCGTCCCGCGTGAACGGCGCGAGAAGCGGCATGCCTCCTCAGGACGAACACTTCGGAAACCGTGACGCCGCGATGACGGAGACGATGTTGACAGTGTCATTGTGACAGTGTCATGGTGGTGGCATGAGCGACACCTGGACGATCGGCGAGCTGGCGGAGCGGGCGGCGGCCCTGCTCGGCGCGGTGCCTCGCGTCTACGGCCAGGAGCAGCGCGCGGACGGCAAGGAGCAGCGCGCAAATGGCAAGGAGCAGCGCGCGGACGGTCCGGAGCCACGCGGCAACGGCAGGGTCCGCGAGGTGCCCAACGAACGGCTCATCCGGTGGTACACGACGATCGGGCTGCTCGACCCTCCCCTGGGCAGACGCGGCCGGGTGGCTCTCTACGGCCGCCGCCACCTGCTCCAGCTCGTGGCGGTGAAGCGCCGCCAGGCGGACGGCCTGTCCATCGCCGACATACAGGCGGAGCTGACGGGTGCGACCGACGCCATGCTCCAACGCGTCGCGGGGCTCACCGGACCGCCGCCCGCGCCACCCCCCGAGCCGCCGCCGCCCGTGCCGGCGCCCCGGCCAGTGGTCCCGCCCTCTCCCCCGTCTCCGGCACCGGCACCGGCACCCGGCTGGTGCGGGACGCGGCCGGAGCCTGGCACCGTTCCCGCGACACCGGACGTCGCACGACCCTCGGCACGCGATCGCTTCTGGACACGCCCGGCCTCGTCCGCCGCCACGGCGGCCGCCGGTCACTCCGGCACCAGTCACTCCGGCAGCGGGCGCACCGACCCCAGGCGCACCGACCCCAGGCGCACCGACGCCATGGACCCCGGCACCGCGCGCACCGACACCGCGGATCCCGCTGCCACGCCCGTCTGCGCCGTGCATCCGGACACCGTGCTCCCTGACACCGTGCTCCCGGACGCGGTGCATTCGGGCACCGCGCATCCGGGCACCGCGCATCCGGACACCGTGCTCCCGGACACCGTGCATCCGGACACGGTGCTTCCGGACGTCGTGCACGGCGTACGGCTCGCACCCGGCGTGACGGTCCTGCTCGACTCGGCCCACCGGGCGCCGGACGGACATGAGGTGGCCGCGCTGCGCCGGGCCGCCGCGCCGCTCCTCACCGCGCTCGCCACGCTCGGTCTGGCCGGGCCGTTCCACCGCCCCGACGACACCGCCGCCTTCGATCCACGCGCTTCCGACACGCTGGAGGGATGACGCCATGACCGTTCCCATCACACCTCTGCGGCCGGAGGAATGCCGGCCCGTGCCGGACGCCGGGCTCGGCGCGCTGGAGACCGAGAAGGGCAACCTTCCGCTGGAGAGCGTGGACGTCGCCGCCCACCTCACCGGGCTGGTGGCCGGCGTCGAGGTCGTCCAGACCTTCCGCAACCCCTTCGACGTGTCACTGGAGGCGACGTACGTCTTTCCGCTGCCGCCGCGGGCCGCGGTCACCGCCTTCCGGATGGAGGCGGACGACCGGGTGATCGACGGCGTGCTCAAGGAGCGCGGGCAGGCACGGGCCGACTACGACCGCGCGCTCGCCGAGGGCAGACGTGCGGCGATCGCCGAGGAAGACCGGCCCGACGTGTTCACGATCAGGGTCGGCAACATTGTTCCCGGAGAGCGGGTGGTCGTCCGTCTCACGCTGAGCCAGCCCCTCCCGTTCGAGGACGGCGCCGCGGAGTTCCGCTTCCCGCTGGTCGTGGCGCCCCGCTACATCCCCGGAGCTCCGCTGCCGGGGCCCGCGGCCGGCGACGGGGTGTCTCCCGACACCGGCGCGGTGCCCGACGCCTCCCGGATCACGCCGCCCGTCCTGCTTCCCGGTTTCCCCTATCCGGTACGGCTCTCGCTCGCGACGACGATCGATCCCGCCGGTCTCGGCTTGCGGGAGGTCCGTTCCAGCCTGCACGAGGTCGACCGGGAGGGCGACACGATCAGGCTGCGGCCCGGCGAGCGGCTCGACCGCGACTTCATCCTGCGTCTGGCGTTCGACGCCTCCTCGTCGCTCGCGCTCGTCCCCGACCACGCCACGGGCGGCACCATGGGTAACGCCACGGACGCCGGCCCAGCCGAGAAAGGCACGACCGGCGAGGACACGACCGGCGGCGGGCGGGGACCCGCGGTGAACGCGGTGAACGCGGTGAACGCGGTCAGTGCGGCGGACGCGGCGGACGCCCAGGGGACCTTCGTGCTGACCCTGCTGCCGCCGCCGCTGGACATCAGCCGGAGCGCCCCCCGGGACGTCGTCCTGCTGCTCGACCGCTCCGGCAGCATGACGGGCTGGAAGATGGTGGCCGCGCGGCGCGCCGCGGCCCGGATCGTCGACACGCTGACGCGGCACGACCGGTTCGCCGTGCTCTCGTTCGACTCCGTGGTGGAGCGTGCCTTCTCCGGCGGCTTGGTGGAGGCGAGCGACCGCAACCGGTATCGCGCCGTCGAGCACCTGTCCAGGCTCGACGCCCGTGGGGGCACGGAAATGCTCGCGCCCCTGGAGGAGGCGCTGCGGCTGCTCGACGGACGCGACGCGCCCGCTCGCGGACACGCCACCGGCTCGGACTCGGGCGACCACGACCGGTTCCGCGAGGACGAGCGGCCCGGCGAAGCCGGTCGGTCCGGCGAGCAGGCACACGATCGGGTGCTCGTCCTGGTGACCGACGGCCAGGTGGGCAACGAGGACGAGATCCTCGAACGCGTCGGCGCCGGGCTCCACGGCATCCGTGTGCACACCGTGGGCATCGACCGGGCGGTGAACGCGGGATTCCTCGGGCGGCTGGCCCTGCTCGGTTCGGGCCGGTGCGAGCTGGTCGAGTCGGAGGACCGGCTCGACGCGGCGATGGAGCACATCCACCGCCGCATCGGCTCGCCGCTGGTGACGGACATCACGGTGCGGGCGGAAGGCATGGATCTCGTGGCGGACACCGTCACGCATGCCGGTTCCCTCTACCCGGGCGTTCCTCTGGTGGTGAGCGGGCGTTACCGGGGACGGCGGCCCGCCGGAGCCCTCACCGTGCACGGCCGCACCGCCGACGGCCGCCCCTGGGAGGAGCGGGTCGAGGGTGGCCCCGCCCACGACCCCGCTGCCCGGGCGGTGTGGGCGCGGGCCCATCTGCGCGGCCTGGAGGACCGGTACGCCACGGGTGACCATGCCCTCGAACAGCGGATCATCGACACCTCGCTGCGTTTCGGCGTGCTGTGCCGCTTCACCGCCTTCGTGGCCGTCGACACTCGCGTCACCGGCGAGGGCGGCCCGGAGCATCGCGTGATCCAGCCGGTCGAACCGCCGAGCGGCTGGGAGATGCCGACCGCGATGCCGATGATGGTCGCGGGCGCGCCGATGATGGCGAGGATGGCCTCCTTCACGGCCGGACCGGAGACCGCCCCCGGCTCGGCGGCGGACCTGACCGTCGCAGCGCCCCCGCCGCCAGCCGCGCCTCCCGCCCCGCCTTATGCCGCCGCACCCGCACCGCCGCGACGGGCGGCGCGCGGGTTCTCCGTCGGCGGCTCGCGCGGGTTCTCCCCGGGCGGGTTCCTCCCGCATCCCGGCGAGGGGAGGGCACCGGTCACGGACTTCGAGGGGATTCGGCCCCTGCTGTCGGAGGAGCTCGCGAAACTGCGCCAGGCGGAGTCGCTGCCCGAGCGGGACCGGCGGCGCTATCTGGCGGATCTCGCCAGCCGGCTGCGCGTCGTCGCCCAGATGGCGGGCGGTCACGCGGATCTCGCCGCGCTCGCCGACGACCTGGAGAGGGCCGAGTGGGCCGAGGTCTCCCTCGGCGACCTCTGGCGGCGGGCTGCCGACCTGCTGACCGCTCTGACCGTCGGCCCCGGGTCCACGCCTCCGGGCTCCGTCGCCCCGGGGTCCGTCGCCCCGGGTTCCGTATCCCCGGGTTCCGCGTCTCCCGGCTCCGCTTCCGGCGCGAAGGAAGGCCGGCGTCCCTTCTGGAAGCGATCGTGAGACGGCGCCGGGTGTGGTGTCCCTGACGGGAAGAAACCAGCGCGGCCGGGACACCGGCGGGAATGCCGGTCCCGGCCGCGTCGGTCCGGGTTCCGCTGTGGGCGAAGCCCTCAGGAGGGTTCGGGTAGGCGGATGACGTCGGACGGCGGGGTGGGCGCGGGACGCCGCGGCTCCCTCACCCCTCCCGTGTCGGGCCGGTCGTCGCGTCCACCTGCGGGGACGGGAGACCGGCGGTGCAGCAACCGTTTGACGAGCCCTTTGAGCCCCATGTGCCGCCAACGCCCGGGGCCGTCGATCGGTTCCTTCGCCCCGGCCCACCCGCGCGACAGCACCACCCGGCGTGCCGAGGCCGGGCGTTTGGATGGCGGCGAGAGCCGGTGCAGCGGACCGCGAACGCTGGAGTCGGCGGCCGCCACCCGGCTCGGACAGACCGCCACCCGGCTCGGACAGACCGTCGCCTGCCCGGACACGTAATGTTGCCCGATATGAACCCAATCGTCCTTGACGGCGGTCTCGCCACCCACCTGGAGACACTCGGCTGCGACCTGAGCGACGACCTGTGGTCGGCACGGCTGCTCGCCGACGATCCCGGCGTCATCCGCCAGGCCCATCTCGACTACTTCCGGGCCGGGGCCGGTGTCGCCACCACGGCGAGCTATCAGGCGAGCGTCCCCGGGTTCGCCCGGCACGGCCTCACGCCCCGGGAAGCCCGCGATCTCATCCGGCTGTCGGTGCGGCTCGCCGTACAGGCGAGGGACGAGGCCGGGCACGGGCTCGTCGCCGCGAGCGTCGGGCCGTACGGCGCCTACCTGGCCAACGGCGCGGAGTACACCGGTGACTACGACCTGGACGAGGACGGCCTGGCCTGCTGGCACCGGGAACGGTTCGAGCTCCTCGCAGAGGCCGGAGCCGACCTGCTGGCGTGCGAGACGATCCCCTCACACGCCGAGGCGCGGGCGCTCGCGAGGCTCCTGCGCGAGACGCCGTCCGTGCGGGCGTGGGTCACCTTCTCCTGCCGGGACGGCGAGCACGTCAGCGACGGAACGCCGTTCGAGGAGTGCGCGGCGGTCTTCGCGGAGCTTCCCCAGGTGGCCGGCGTGGGCGTGAACTGCACCGCGCCGCGGTTCGTACCCGAGCTGATCAAGCACGGAGCGTCGATCGTCTACCCTAACTCCGGCGAGACCTGGGACGCCGTGAACCGGCGCTGGCTGGGCCTCGCCGATCCCGCCGAGTTCGGCAGGGCGGCGGCCGGGTGGGCCGCGCTCGGCGCCCGCTACGTGGGCGGCTGCTGCCGCACCACCCCGGCCCACATCCGCGAGATCCGCGCACACCTCTCCTGAGCACCCCCGCCTGAATACCCCGCCCGAGCGCATCCGCCGTGGGCCGACCGGGTCGGGGGAGTCGCACCGGCGGGCGGGGTCAGCCCATGGCGCCCGAACCCTCGGTGCTCCGCGAGGCGAGCGGGATCTCCTTGAGGAAGAGTGCCACGATCAGCGCGAGGGCGACGAAGGGCAGGCTGGCGAGGAACACGTCGTCGATCGCGCCGGTGAACGCGACCAGCACGTGGTCCTTGACCGGCTGCGGCAGCCGCTGGATCGCCTGCACGTTGTTGGCGTCCACGCGCCCCGGCGGCATCCTGCCGCCGAACTCCGCGGCCAGGTGATGGGCGAGCCGGTTGGTGAGCACCGCACCCATGATCGCCGTGCCGATGGCGGCGCCCATCATGCGGAAGAACGTCGCCGAGCTCGTCGCCACGCCCATGTCGCCGCGCTCCACGGCGTTCTGGATCGCCGTGACGATCGTCTGCATGGTGAAGCCGAGCCCGGCGCCGAAGAGGTACGCGTAGACCGCCACCTGCCAGTACGCCGTGTCCACCTTGATCGTGGACAGCAGCCACATGGCCACCAGGAGGACCGCCCCGCCCAGGATCGGGAAGATCTTGTATCGGCCCGTGCGGCTCATCAGCTGCCCGGAGACGATCGACGTGGAGAAGATGCCGAAGACCGCCGGCAGCAGCGCCAGGCCCGACACGGTCGGCGACATGCCCTGGACCGCCTGGAGATAGACCGGCAGGAAGATCATGCCGCCGAACATCGCCAGGCCCGACAGGAAGCCGAAGCTGTTGCCGACGCTGAAGATCTTGTTGCGGAACAGCCGCATCGGCAGGATCGGCTCGGCCGCCCGGAGTTCGACGAACACGAACAGAGCCGCGAGCGCCACGAACCCGCTGAGCAGGGCCAGCGGGCCGGGCGCGGTCCAGCCGAACTCGCCCCCCGCCCAGTCGAGGTAGAGCAGGAAGCACGACACACCGGCCACGATCAGCGCCGCGCCCAGGTAGTCGATGCGGTGGCTGCGGCGGGTGAAGGGGATGCGCAGCGCCATGGAGGTCACGACGAGCGAGATCAGCCCGATCGGCAGGTTGATCCAGAAGATCCACCGCCAGCCGGGCCCGTCGGTGAAGAAACCGCCGAGCAGCGGCCCGGCGACGCTGGAGGTGCCCCAGACGGCGCCGAAGTAGCCCTGATAGCGGCCGCGCTCACGTGGCGGGATGACATCGCCGATGATGCTGAACGCCAGTGCCATCAGACCACCGCCGCCCAGGCCCTGAATCGCCCGGAACCCGATGAGCTGGCCGATGTCCTGGCTCAGCCCGGCCAGCACCGAGCCGAGCAGGAAGATGCCGATGGCGGTCTGGAAGATGATCCGCCGGCCGTACAGGTCGGAGATCTTGCCCCACAGCGGGGTCGCCGCGGTCGAGGTGAGCAGATAGGCGGTGACCACCCACGACAGCTTGTCGAGGCCGCCGAGCTCGCTGACGATGCGCGGCAGGGCCGTGCCGACGATGCTCTGGTCGAGGGCGGCCAGCAGCATCCCGGCGGCCACCCCGGAGAGCACGACCAGGATCTGGCGGTGCGGCAGGTATCCGGGAGCGGCCTGCCGTTCCTCACGGACGCTCATGCCGCCCCCTCCCCCGACGGCTCGGGCCGCGTCGTGCCGGCGGCGCGCAGGTGAGCCGGCCGAATCGCGCTGCGCCCACAAAATCGCTCGCTCATGCGGCGCACTCGCCGGTGCCGGGGATCCGGCGTCTTCCGAGAGGCGGGCACGGGCGCGTCGGGGCCCCGGGCGGGGCCCACGGGTGGTACCTGCGTGCTGGCATGTTGTGCGCCTTCCGATCCGGACGACGTGTCTTTACGTGCGCGGCGGACAACGCCACGTTACCCGTCCGGTCCGGAAGTATTAGGAATTCTCGCGAGCCGCCCTGGTCATTTCCGTCTTGGCCGCCGCGGCGTACTTGTCGACGTACTCCTGGCCCGACAGCTCCATCAGCGCGTACATGATTTCGTCGGTGACCGCGCGCAGCACCAGGCGGTCGTTTTCCATGCCGTAGTAGCGGGAGAAGTCGAGGGGCTTTCCGTACCGGACGCCAGGGCGGATGCCGAACTTGGGGATCGGCCGGCCGGGGGGCATCATCTCGAACGTGTTGACCATCGCCCACGGGATCACCGGTGCGCGGGACTCCAGGGCGAGCCGCGCCACGCCGGTCTTGCCCTTGTAGAGACGCCCGTCGGGCGAGCGGGTGCCCTCCGGGTAGATGCCGAGCACCTGGTTCTCCTTGAGGATGCGCAGGCCGGTGCGGAGCGCCGCCTCGCTCGCCTTTCCGCCGGAGCGGTCGATGGGCACGGTGCCGACGCCGGAGAAGAACGCGCGGCTCACCAGCCCCTTGACCCCGCGTCCGGTGAAGTACTCCGCCTTGCCCAGAGAAATGACCTTGCGCGGCAGGAATCCGGCCCCGAAGAAGTGGTCGGCGAACGACAGGTGGTTGCCGGCCAGAATGACCGGACCCTCCTTCGGCACGTTCTCCACCCCTTCTGCCCAGGGGCGGAACACGAAGCGGAGGATCGGCCAGATGATGGCCTTGACCACCCAGTAGAACACTCGGGCACCCCCCTCGGCTCAGATGTGCAGTCATCTTCGCACGCCCAGCCCTCTCGCACTAACGCTGACCAACGTGCGAGTATCGGGCGGAACACGCCACCGTTTCGCGGAGGTCTCCCATGCCAGTGCTGCCGGGTGCGGAGCCGTACCACCACGAGGGCGGTGAGATCGGCGTCCTGCTCTGCCACGGGTTCACCGGCTCGCCGCAGTCCCTGAGGCCGTGGGGTGAGCATCTGGCCCGGGCGGGACTGACGGTGTCCCTGCCCCGCCTGCCCGGCCACGGCACGTCGTGGCAGGAGATGAGCCGCACCCGCTGGGAGGACTGGTACGCCGAGCTGGACAAGGCGTTCGCCGACCTGCGCGGCCGGTGCGCGCAGGCGTTCGTGATGGGCCTGTCCCTCGGCGGCTGCATGGCGCTGCGCCTGGCCGAGGTGCACGGGGACGCCGTCACGGGCGCCGTCGTGGTCAACCCGTCCGTGGTCAACGACGTGCCGCTGCTCCGGCTGGCCCCGGTGCTCAAGCACGTCGTACGCTCGATCCCCGGGGTGGCGGGCGACATCAAGAAGGAGGGCGCGAGCGAGCTCGGCTACGCGCGGACGCCCGTCCGGGCCGCCGCCACGCTGCCCCGGCTGTGGAGGCTCGTCCAGTCCGACATCGCCAAGGTGACCCAGCCGGTGCTGGTGTTCCACAGCAGGGACGACCATGTGGTAAAGCCGGGGAGCGTCGCGTTCCTGCAGGCGAGGATGGGAAACAATCTGGAAGTCAGAGAGCTGGCGGACAGCTACCATGTCGCCACCCTCGACAACGACGCGCCTGTGATCTTCGAAGGGAGTCTGGAGTTCATCCGCTCCCACGCCTCGGTACCCTTGACCAAGGACTTGTGACCCGGGATCGACGTGACGCCGCAAAGTGACGAGGACGAGGTCTGGCGCCAGATCGTCGCCTCGTTCAACGAGACAGCCGAGGACGCCTCGGCCGAACAGCCATGGCCTGACCGCGAGAACGTCACCGAGGAGACCGGCGCGGGCACCGCCGACGGTGCCCCCGGCGACAGGTTCCCGGGCACAGGTCCCGACGACACCGGCTCCGGCGACGAGCCGGGCGAGGGCCGGGCCCCCGCCCGCGCCCCCGCCGGCGACGACGAGGACCACTACGTCCCGCCGCCCCCGCCGCCGCTTCCGCCGGGGGACGCGCTGAGCCGGCTCTCCTGGCTGGCGCTGTTCGGCGGCCCCGCCTACCTGCTCCTGGCCGCGCTGTTGCACTGGCCCATGGACGGGTGGATCGTGTTCGCCGCGGTGTCGGCGTTCATCGCGGGGTTCGTGATCCTCGTCGTACGCATGGGCGACGGCCCGCCCGCCGACTCCGGGTGGGACGACGGCGCGGTCGTCTGACGCCGGCGCGCGTCCTCACTCGGCCGCCGGGGCCGCCTTCACCGCGGCGTCCTCGGCGGGAGGCGGGCCGAAGCGCTCCACGAGGTCGATGTAGCGGCCCTTGCCGTCCAGCGTGTGGCCGACGGCCATGGTGAGGTCGCCGACGTGCGCGACCGCCTGCAGCCGCACCCTGCGGTCCTCGGCCGCCGCCTGGCCGCGCAGCGTGGTCCAGCGCGATCCGTCGTACCGCAGCAGGAAGCCCTCCGCCTCGTGCCCCGGGTCGTACCCCGAGATCCAGAACATGCCGTCGCCGTCGCCGGTGACTCCGTACAGCTCGGCGCGCCGCTCCGGCGGTGTCACCCGCTTCCAGTGCCTGCCGTCCCATTCGAGGATCAGCGGGGAGATGCCGCCGTCGCTCTGGTAGACGCCCCCGACGGCGATCGCGTGCTTGCGGCCGTCCGCGTACACGTCCCGGAGGAAGCCACCCTTGATCTCCGGCAGGCCGCTCTGTTTCCACCCGGCGGCGGTCAGGCGCATGGCCAGGGGCCCGGAGCCGGTGTCGCCCACCGCCCAGCCGTCCGACCGGCCCGCGAGCGCCACGCCGTACAGCGCGCCCTCGGGGCCCTGACCCGTCTTCCAGGTCGTGCCCTTGGCGGCGCCGCCGCTGCTCAGCAGGAACGCCTTGCCGTCCCGGCTGCCGGCCGCGACCACCCGGCCCGAGGAGGCGGCGACCCCGCCGAGCCAGTCCCCCGTGCGCAGTTGCGGGACGCCGACGCGGTCGAACCCGTCGCGGGTGCCCTTCGCCACGTACGGCAGGCCGTCGTGGCCGTCGCCGACGGCCCAGATCTCGGTGGCGGAGGCGGCGGCGACCGATCGCAGGTGGCCGGCGCCGGTGGCGTCGCCCCGGATGGGCACCTCGCTCCAGGAGGAGCCGTCCCAGTGGGTGATGATCCCCTGGTTGCGCCACAGGTCCCAGGCGTTCTGCTGGCCCACGGCCCAGATGTCCTTGGCCGACAGGCCGGCGATGTCGGACAGCGAGCCGTCGGCCTGGAGGCGCCCGGTGGAGGAGCCGGCGCCCTGGGCGAGTTCGTCCCCCGACGGGCCGCGCTCCGCCTGGGCGCGGACGATCCCTGTGTACGCGTGCGCGACCGGTGTGGCGCACGGGAGGAGCCCGGCCACCAGGCCGGCGGACAGCACACACAACGGCACCGCACGCCGTATGAGGCGGCGGGTCATGAAACGATCGTACGGGTGACCGGGCACTCCCCGTCACACAGGCGGCGAATCCGATCAGCGGCCGCAGGGCACGCGGACGGCGGAAGCGCTTTCCCGGCGTCAGCCCCCTGCGGGCGGCGTGGGCACGAGCTCGGCGACGACCGGCCGGTGGTCGCTCGCGGCGGCCAGGTCGCCGGGCGGGGCGTCCGCGCCGCCGTACGACACGACGCTCAGGCCCGGGCCCGCGAAGATCGCGTCGATCCGCACGCGGGGTTCGCGGGCCGGGAACGTCGCACCGGCCCGGGCGTCGTCTCCCCGCCCAGCGGGGCCCGGCGCGGCGGTGAAGCAGTCGGTGTAGCGGCCCCCGAGAAGGCGCCAGACGGGGGCCTCGGGGGCCTCGTTGAGGTCGCCGGCGAGCACCGGCGCGGCCTCGAACTCCCGGGCGGCGCGCTCCAGGAGCGGCACGATCTGGGCCGCGTGGCTCAGGCGCGCCCCCGCCACGAGGTCGAGGTGTGCCGAGCACACGGCATACCTCTCGCGGTCCTTCTCCACCACGGCGAGCGCGACGGAGCGCCATTCCAGCCCGGCGAACCACCGCAGGCGGTGCCCGCGCCCGCGCAGGAGCCGTACGGCCGGGGCGGTGAGGACGGCGGTCCCGCCCACCCGGCCTCCGGCGGCCACCGACAGGCCCGCGGCGCGGGCCAGCGCCCGCCGCTGCCGCCGCCACCCCGGCAGGCGCGGCGCCTCCTGGAGGCAGAGCACGTCGGGCCGCAGGGCGCGGATCACCCGGACCAGCGCCCCGCGGTCGTCCCTGAGTCCCCGGACGTTGTAGGTCGCGACCCGCAGCACGCCGTCAGCGGAGCCTGGCGAGGTCACCGGCTCCCACCAGCCCGGCCGACGGGCCCATCTCGGCCACCCTGATCTCGGCGAGCGGGCGGTGTCCGCGGCCGGTCAGCCGCGCGGCGAACTCCTCGCGCACCCGGTCGACGAACAGGTCCGCCGCGCCGGAGACGCCGCCGCCGATGATGAAGCACCCGGGGTCGAGGACCGCGGCCATGTCGGCCAGCCCCTGGGCGAGCCATCCGGCGAGCGACTCGAAGGCGGCCAGCGCCGCCCGGTCGCCCAGGCGCGCCGCCTCGGTCACGTGCTCGCCCTGGATGCCCTCGACCGAGCCGCCGAGCCGCAGCAGGTGCTCGGCGCCCTCGGGGTCGGCCTGCGCGTTGTCCTTGGCCTCCATCAGCAGCGAACTGCCGCTGGCGTACCGCTCCCAGCAGCCGCTGTTGCCGCAGCCGCAGGCACGGCCGCCGGGCACCGCCTGCATGTGGCCGAGCTCGGCGCCCATCCCCCACCGCCCGCGGTAGAGCTCGCCGCCCAGCACGATCCCGCCGCCGATGCCCGTGCCGACGGTCACGCACACCACGTGGCTCTCGCCCCGGCCCGCGCCGAAGCGGTACTCCCCCCAGGCCATGGCGTTGGCGTCGTTCTCCACGACGACCGGCAGGCCGACCAGCTCGCCCACCTTCTCGCGCAGCGGCTCCTCGCGCCAGGCGAGGTTGGGGGCGAAACGGATGACCGACCGGGTCTCGTCGACGAAGCCCGCCGCGCCGATGCCGACCGCCTCGACCTCGTGCCGCGCGGCGAGCTCGGTCACCGCGTCGGCGATCGTGAGCGCCATCTTCTCGGGGCTGCCCGCCGGGCTGTGCCGCAGGCCGCGCTCGATGATGGCGCCGTCGTCTCCGACGACACCGTACGCGATCTTGGTACCGCCCACGTCCACGCCGATGGTCAGCGCCATGCTGTCTTCCTTCCGCCCGAACCGCTCACACACGAGCAACGCCGCGCCGATTGAAGCCGATCAAGCCGGGTTGTGGCAATCCCACCGACATCCGAGCGCAACCGGCTCGTCATCCCAGGTCGATGTGCTCCACCGTGGAGTCGCCGGGCCGGCGCTCCCCCGCCGGGCGTGACGGGGGACGCTGCAGGGCGTCGACCGCCTGCCGGAGGGCCGCGAAGAGCTCTCCGCCCGCCGCGACCAGATGGCCGGTGACGTCGCCGCCGGCTTCCCGGCGCGCGGCGATGACCCGGCACACCGGGCAGGCCCGGCAGACGTACTCGTCGTGGTCGTCGGAGACGGCCTCGCTCCACACGTCGTCGCCCCGGCCGCCCGCGCCGCCGCCGCCGAAGGCGGCCCCGAAGCCGCTCACTCCGCCCTTCACCAGCCCCTTGCCGAACTCGCGGCCCATTCGCCGCTGGACGGCGTCCAGAAGCTTCATCGCCTCCTCCGCCGCCGACCCGAGCGGGTCCTGGCTGCGGGGTTTGGTGTCGTTGGAATCCGTCATATCGCCCCTCCTGCCTCGAACCGTACCCGGAGCCGGCCGTCGCGGAGCGCGGCCGAGGAGATCCGGCGCCGGGCGAGGGCGGCGGGCAGGGCGATGACCCGCCGGTAGGACCCTGCGGTGACGATGATGTCGTCGCCCTTGCGGGCGAGGTCGAGGTCGTCGCGGTCGGCGAGCGGCAGGGACAACGTCAGCTCGTCGGCGGTGAACCTCAGGGGCGGCTCGGCGTCCGGGCGGGCGAAGGGATCCCGGTCTCCGTACATCCGCGCGGCGAGGTCCGCGAGGGCTGCGGTTCCGACCGGCTCCGCCGGAAGATAGGGGGCGGTGAGGACGGGCAGCGGCGCGAACGACTCGTGCACCGCGGCGAGCTGCCTGGCCTGGGCCTCCACCCAGCCCAGCCGCCACTCGTCGGCGCCCTCCGCGGGGAAGACCCGGTTGGCGATCACCGCGTCGACGCGGTAGCCGTACAGGCTGAGCGAGGTGAGCGTACGGCGGGCCTCGGCGACGACCACGGCCTCGGGGGTCAGCACGAGCCGCACGGACGCGTCGTCGCCGGTGAGCAGCGCGCGCACCTCCAGCAGCCCCCGGTGCAGCCGCTCCCCCGCCGAGACGACCTCGCCCTCGGGCACGCTCACCTTGGCGACGTGCCGGATGACCGGCGACAGCGCTCTCAGCACCCGCCTGCCCACGGGGAGCAGACGGTTGACGTGCCAGTCGAGCGCCTCCGGCAGGGCGAGCAGGCGCAGGGTCTCCGCGGTCGGGGCGCAGTCGACGACGATCACGTCCCAGCGGCCCGTGCGGGCCTGCTCGCGCAGTTCGAGCAGCGCGAGGATCTCCTCGGCGCCCGGCAGGACGGTGATCTCCTCGGAGGTGACCTCGTCGAGGCCGAGCTCCGCCAGCACGTTCCCGGCGTAGTCGCGTAACTCGCCCCAGTGCCGCTCCAGCGACTTCTGGGTGTCCACCTGCTGCAGGTGCAGGCCGGGGGCGGCCTCGACCGGCTCGGCCGAGGGCGGCACGCCGAGCGCGTCGGCGAGCGAGTGCGCGGTGTCGGTGGACACGACCAGCGTCTTGTTGCCGCGCGCGGCCGCGAGCGTGGCGGTCGCGGCGGCCGCCGTGGTCTTGCCGACCCCGCCCTTCCCCGTGAAGAGGAGGACCCTCATCGGCTCTCGACGCGCCGCTTGAGCCCCTTCAGCGCCGTGTCGACGATGACCTTCTCGGCCTTGCGCTTGATCATGCCGATCATCGGGACCTTCAGGTCCACGGCGAGGTCGTAGGTGACCTCCGTGCCGCCGCCGTTCTCGGTCAGGCGGTAACTGCCGGTCAGGCCCGAGAGCATCCGCCCGGCGTCGGCCATCCGCCAGCTCACGCCCGCGTCGTCGTCCCAGTCGTACCCGAGGACGTACTCGTCGCTGATCACTCCGGCGTCGAGGACGAACCGGACCCGGGTGGCGCGGCCGTCCGCGCCCGTCTCCAGGACCTCGGCCTTCTTCACCTGGCCGGCCCACTCCGGATAGGCCGGGAAGTCGGCGATGACGGCCATGATTGTCGACCGGCCGGCGCCGATCGTGATGCTCGACGAAGTGCGATCAGCCATGCGCCAACCGTACTTCACCATTCCAGGGCGAAAGGCGTGCCACGGCCGCGGAAATGGCCGACGTTGACGCACTCCGTGCGCCCCACACGGGTCCTGCTGACCAGCGGCTGGTGAACGTGGCCGAACAGCGCGAACCGGGGCTGCGTCCTCCTGATCGCCTCCAGCGTGGCCTCGCTCCCCCGTTCGAACCGCCGGGCCACCACGTCGTACAGCAGGTCGGGGATGGCGGGCGGGATGTGGCAGCACAGCACGTCCACCTCGCCGACCGCCTCGACCTTGCGCGCGTACTCCTCGTCGTCGATCTCGTACGGCGTGCGGTACTTGGTGCGCAGACCGCCGCCGACGAACCCGAAGGTGAGCCCGCCGATCTCCACCACCTCGCCGTCCAGGACCCGCTGCCCGGGCCGCAGGTGGTCCGCCCACAGGCGCGGCATGTCCACGTTGCCGTACGTGAGGTAGGCGGGCGTCGGCATGGCGGAGAAGATCTGCTCGTACTGGCGCCGGACCGCCGCCTCGATGACGTCGCGGGGGTCGCCGTCGAGGGAGGCCCACAGGCCGGCCGACAGCTCCCGCGCCTCGCCGAAGCGGCCCGCCGAGCGCAGGCCCACGAGCTCGCTCGCCTTCTCCGCGCCGAACAGGTCCGGGAAGATGCCCTGCGAGTGGTCGGCGTAGTCGATGAACAGGAGCAGGTCGCCGAGGCAGATCAGGGCGTCGGCCCCGTCGCCCGCGCGGGCGAGCGCGTCGGCCCGGCCGTGGACGTCGCTGACCACGTGGATGCGCATGCGCACATCGTAACGGCCGCTTTACCTAGCACCCGCTTGGGTCACGGAAAGGTGTCGCCCCCGTCGCCCGGGGGACACTGATAGCGTCGATTTGTCCCTGGATAACGCCTGGGTGACGGATCTACCCGTGCGTAACTTTGCACGGTAGCGTCCAGTGAGACACGAAGAGTGATGCCCGCAACGCGGTCCCGGCACGGCGCTCCGGAGACCGCGCGGCCGTGCGCGAAGGAGTGACCCGTGCGCGAGTTCAGCGTTCCCGTGCTGGTGGACGTGCCTCCATCCGCGAACTGCACCGACGTGGTGTTCCAGCGCGGCGTGGACGAACCGGACACCGTCGTCATCCGCCGTAAGGAGGGTGAGGATCCGGGCGCGCCGTGGACGCCGGTCACGGCCGCGCAGTTCAGGGACCAGGTGGCGGCCGCCGCCAAGGGGCTGATCGCCGCCGGGGTCGAACCCGGCGACCGGGTCGGGCTGATGTCGCGCACGCGCTACGAGTGGACGGTCGCCGACTACGCCATCTGGGCGGCGGGCGCGGTCGGGGTGCCGATCTACGAGACGTCCTCCGCCGACCAGGTGAAGTGGATCCTGAGTGACAGCGGCGCCAAGGCCGCGATCGTGGAGACGGCCGCCCACGAGGAGACCGTGCGCGAGGCCGCGCCCGATCTGCCGCTGCTGTGGCGCATCGACGACGGCGGGCTGGCCGAGCTGGAGCGGCTCGGCGCCGAGGTGGGCAACGACACGCTGGCCGAGCGCAGGGCGAGCCGCGGCGGCCGCGACCTCGCCACGATCATCTACACCTCCGGCACGACCGGTATGCCGAAGGGCTGCCGCCTCACCCACGACAACCTGCTGTTCACCGCGCGCAACGTCTCCCTCGGGCCGCTGGAGTCGCTGTTCGACGTGGATGGCCGGGCCGCGCTGCTCTTCCTCCCGCTGGCGCACAGCTTCGCCCGGATCATCCAGGTCGTCCTGATCGAGACGAAGACGGTGCTCGCGCACAGCCCGAACATGAAGAACGTGGCGCCCGACCTGCGGGAATTCCGGCCCACCTTCCTGCTCGGCGTGCCCCGCGTGTTCGAGAAGGTCTACAACGCCGCCGAGCAGAAGGCCACCGCGGAGGGCAAGGGCAAGATCTTCCACGCCGCGGTCCGGGCCGCGATCGAGTGGAGCAGGGCCGAGAGCTCCGGCGGGGCCGGTCTCGGCGCCCGGCTCAAGCACGCGGCCTTCGACAAGCTCGTGTACGGCAAGCTGCGGGCGGCCACCGGCGGCGCGCTGACGGCGGCGGTCTCCGGCGGATCGGCCCTCGGCGAGCGGCTCGGCCACTTCTTCCGCGGCGTGGGCATCGAGGTGTTCGAGGGCTGGGGGCTGACCGAGACCAGCGCGCCCTCGACCGTCAACATCCCGGGCGCCAACAAGATCGGCACGGTCGGCAAGCCGTTCCCCGGCGTGAGCATCCGCATCGCCGACGACGGCGAGATCCTGGTGAAGGGCCGGCACGTCTTCGACGGCTACTGGAACAACGAGCGGGCGACCAAGGAGGTCGTCGACCCCGAGGGCTGGTTCCACACCGGGGACGTCGGCAGCCTCGACGACGACGGCTACCTGAGCATCACCGGCCGCAAGAAGGAGATCCTCGTCACCGCCGGCGGCAAGAACGTCGCGCCGGCGCCGCTCGAGGACGCCATCCGCGCACACCGCCTGGTCAGCCAGGTGATGGTGGTCGGCGACGACAAGCCGTTCATCGGCGCGATCATCACCCTCGACCACGAGGCGATGGAGCAGTGGAAGGAGGCCAACGGCCGCTCCGGCGCCTCCATGGCCGAGCTCTGCTCCGATCCCGCCGTCGTCGCCGAGGTGCAGCAGGCCGTGGACGACGCCAACCGGATGGTCTCCAAGGCCGAGCAGATCAAGAAGTTCAGCATCCTCGACATCGAGCTGAGCGAGGAGACCGGCCACGTCACGCCGAAGCAGTCGATCAAGCGGCACGTCGTGACCCGGGACTTCGCCAAGCAGATCGACGAGCTGTACGGCGGCTGACCCGGGCGACCCGGCCGCGGACGCCGTGGCCGGGTTGTCGCGCACCATACGGCGACGGGGCCACTGAAACTTTCGGACAGCCGGAACCGGCAAGAAACGCATGCCGAACAGGCTTTTCGGAGCTCGTGAGGCCCAGCCGTCCACGACGCCCGGCGTCGGCCACCGAAAAATATCGCCCTGGCATCGCAATGTTGCGGTTCGCCTGGTTATGCTCCAGACGCATCCGTGATCGGCGACTGGAGAGGGACGGGCGATGGGTGACAGGGTCGGCGGCTGGAACTGGACGCACCGCGATCCCGACTATCTCCCCCCGGAGGTCGACACGACCAAGCCCAGCATCGCGCGGGTGTACGACGCGTTCCTGGGCGGCAAGGACAACTTCGCGGTGGACCGCGCGGTCGCGACGGAGGGCATGCGGCACTTCCCCGACCGCGGCGAGGGGGCCCGCAACAACCGCGCGATGCTGTTCCGCGGCGTGAAGTACATGGCCGAGCAGGGCATCGACCAGTTCCTCGACATCGGCTCGGGCCTGCCCACGATGGACAACACCCATTCGGTCGCGCAGCGGATCAACCCCGCCGCGAAGGTCGTCTACGTCGACAACGACCCCATCGTGCTGGCCCACGCGCGGGCGATCCTGCAGACCGACGAGCGCACCCGCGTGATCACCGCGGACATGCGCGAGCCCGAGGTGATCCTCAACCACCCCGACGTCGAGGGCTTCCTCGACCTCTCCCGTCCCATCGGCCTGCTGATGGTGGCCGTGGTCCACCATCTCGCCGACGCGGAGGACCCGAACGGCCTCGTGGACGCCTACAAGGCACGCCTGGCTCCGGGCAGCTACATGCAGCTCACCCACTTCTGCTCCTGCGCGCCGGAGATGCGCGAGCTGGAAGCCGTGCTGCTGCAGATGCTCGGCACCGGCAGGGCCCGGGACCTGCCCGAGATCGTGCGGTTCTTCGACGGTCTCGACCTCGTCGAACCCGGCGTCGTGCACGTGCCCGAGTGGCGTCCCGAGGAACCCGTGCGCTACCCCCTCGATCTCGGCGGCATCTGCGTCGCCGGCGGCGTCGGCCGCAAACCCTGACCGCCCGCCCGCGAACCCTGACCCGCCGGCCGCGACCCCTGCTCGGCCCGGGCGCGACCCGGCCACCGGGGCGGCACCCGGCGAAGGGTTCTCTCCCGGCGGTGCCGGGAGCGGTACGTCGACCGCGCCCGCCTGTCCAACCATTGGGTCCTTCGTTAGGTGTCGCTCCTGTGGTCCCGATGCGCCACGTGTTGGGATTTATGCGTGACCCCCCACCACACGCACCAGTGGGGTCGCGCCCTTAGCCCGCGTAAGGCCTGCGGCTCCCTGTGGTTTTCCTACGCGAGGAGTCATATGTTCCGGCACACCCGTCGGCTCCAGTTCGAGGCCAAGCCCGAAAAGCCCGACCCGGTATACGCGCGCAAGCTCCAGGAGCTCATCGGCGGCGCCTTCGGCGAGATGACGGTGACCATGCAGTACCTGTTCCAGGGCTGGAACTGCCGCATGCCCGGCAAGTACAAAGACCTGATCATGGACATCGCGACCGAGGAGATCGGGCACGTCGAGATGCTCGCCACGATGGTCGCCCGCCTCCTCGAGGGCGCGCCCTCCACGACGGTCACGAAGATGGCCACCGCCGACCCCGTGCTCGGCGCCGTGCTGGGCGGCATGGACCCGCAGCAGGCGATCGTGGCCGGCGGCGGCCCCCTGCCCGCCGACAGCAACGGATACCCCTGGAACGGCCGCTACATCGTCGCCAGCGGCAACCTCCTGGCGGACTTCCAGGCCAACGTCGCGGCCGAGGCGCACGGCCGGCTGCAGACCGCCCGGCTGTACCACATGACCGACGACCGCGGCGTGAAGGACATGCTGAAGTTCAACCTCGCCCGGGACACCCTGCACCAGAACCTGTGGCTCAAGGCGATCGAGGAACTCAGGACGGACGGCCTGGAGGACGTCGTCGTGCCCAACGCGCTGTTCGACGAGGAGCACGCCGAGCACGCGGAGACGATCTGGGACCTCTCCGACGGCACCGAGGCCCAGGCGGGCGGCTGGGCCGGCGGGCCGCAGCCGGACGGCCGCCACCAGTTCACCTATCTGCTCAACCCGGAGCCGCTCGGGGGTCCCGCCATGGCGCCGCCGCCCGACCCCAAGCTGTACGACACCTACGACGGCAGCATGGGCGAGCCGCAGGGCCCCGCGCTCGGCACCGAGGTGGGCCCCATCGGCAAGCTCAAGGACAAGCTCACCTGACGCCCGTGCGCGCAAGCCCGCCGGGGCTCCGGCGCCGGTAGCGCCCGCGGCGGGCCGGGTCCGCCGCGGGCCGGGTCCGCCGCGGGCCGGGTCCGCCGTTCGCCGTTCGCCGTTCGCCGTTCGCCCGAGCGTGACGGGCGGGCACCGGGGCCCGTCCGCCCTTTCGCCATCCACGCACTCCTCGGCCCCCGCGCCGCTCCGCGCGTGTGCCGCACCACGTCCCGGCGCCCGGTGCGCCCGGCCGCGAGCCGCGCCGCACCGGGCCCGGGGCGGCCGCCCGTCCAGACCTCTGTCCTGTGAGGCTCTCGTGCTCGACTCCCGCCGCCCCTCCGACGGGCGTGCGCCCGCCGTTCCCACCGCCCCGCCCGCCGCCCGCCGGGCGGCACCGGGCCGCCTCGCGCGGCTGGCCGGCCTGTGCGGCCCCGCGTTCGTCGTCTCCGTGGCGTACGTCGATCCCGGCAACTTCGCGACCAACATGGCGGGCGGCGCGCAGTACGGCACCATGCTGCTGTGGGTGATCGCCGTCGCGAACGTGCTGGCCATGTTCGTGCAGGCGCTGTCGGCCAAGCTCGGCATCGCCACCGGCCGCAACCTCCCCGAGCTGTGCCGCGACCATCTGCCGCGGCGGGTGAGCCTGCCGCTGTGGGTGCAGGCCGAGCTGGTCGCCGCCGCCACCGACCTGGCCGAGTTCATCGGCGGGGCGATCGCGCTGAACCTGCTGTTCGGCGTGCCGCTGCTGCCCGCCGCCGCCATCACGGCCGTCGTCTCCTCGATCCTGCTCATGCTCGCGCCGCGCGGACGCCGCCGGTTCGAGGTGACCGTCGCGGCGCTGCTCGCCGTGGTGCTGGCCGGCTTCGCCTACCAGGTGCTGCTGTCGGGGTCCCTCGCGGGCGTGGCGGGCGGCTTCGTGCCCCGCCTGGCCGGGCCGGACAGCCTGCTGCTGGCCACCGGGATCATCGGGGCGACCGTCATGCCCCACGTCGTCTACCTGCACTCGGCCCTCACACAGCACCTGGGCGTGCCGGGCGGGCCCGGGGAGAGCGGGCGCAGGGAGGCGGTGCGGGCCAGCCGGATGGACATCGGCGTGGCCCTCGGCGCCGCCGGGCTGGTGAACATGGCGATGCTGACCGTGGCCGCCGCCACCTTCGGCGGTGGCGATCCCGGCAGCCTGCAGGCCATCCACGCCGGCCTCGGGCAGGTGCTCGGGCCCGGGGCGGCCGTCGCGTTCGCGCTCGCCCTGCTCGCCTCCGGGCTGGCCTCCTCCAGTGTGGGCACCTACGCCGGGCAGATCATCATGGCGGGGTTCCTGCGCCGCCGCGTGCCAATCCTGGCGCGGCGCCTGGTCACGATCCTGCCGGCCATGGCCGTCCTGGCCGCCGGGGTGGACCCCACGCGGGCGCTCGTCCTGAGCCAGGTGGCGCTGTCCTTCGGCATCCCCTTCGCCCTGGTCCCGCTCGTGGCGTTCACCAGCAGCAGGAAGCTGATGGGCGACCTCGTCAACCGCCGCGTCACCACCGTCGCCGGCGTCGCCGTCGCCGCCGTGATCAGCGCGCTGAACGGCTTCCTGCTCGTGGAGGTGTTCACCGGCTGAGGCGGGCCGTCACAGCAGCGCGGCGAACCGGGCCGCGACGAGGTCCCAGCGCCACTCCTCCTCGATCCAGGCCCGGCCCCGCTCGCCCATCGCGCGGGCGCGGGCCGGGTCGGCCAGCAGGTCGCACAGCGCGCCGGCCACCGCCGTGTGCGACGTGCCGTCGACCACCAGGCCCGTCTCGCCGTGGCGTACGGCGTCGGGGGCGCCTCCGGAGGACCCGGCGACCACCGGCAGCCCGGTGGCCGACGCCTCCAGGTAGACGATGCCGAGGCCCTCCACGTCCAGGCCCCCGAACCTGCTGCGGCAGGGCATCGCGAAGACGTCGCCCGCGTCGTAGTAGGCCGGCAGGGACGCCCAGGGGACGGACCCGGTGACGACCACCGAGCCGCGCAGGCCGGCCCGGGCGGCGCCGCGCTCCAGCGACCGCCGTAAGGGGCCGCCGCCGACCAGCAGCAGGACCGCGCCGGGGACCCGCCGCAGGACGAGCGGCCAGGCCCGCAGCAGCACGTCCTGGCCCTTGCGCGGCACCAGCCGCGAGACGCACACGACCACCGGCCGGTCGCCGAGGCCGAGCGAGGCCCGGACCCGGTCGCCGCCCGCTCCGGGACGGAAGGCGTCGGTGTCCACGCCCGGCGCGAGCCGTACGAGCCGGGAGGCGGGGACGGCCCTCGCGATCCGGCGGCGGGTGTAGCCGCCGAGGTAGGTCACGACGTCGGCCCCCGCACCGATGCGGCGCAGCAGGGCGCGCGCGCCGGGCAGGCGGGCCCAGGACGCCTCGTGCCCGTGGGTGAGCATGACGATCCGCCCCGCGCCCGCGGCGCGCAGAGCGGGGGCGAGCAACCCCAGCGGCGCCGCCGCGCCGAATACGACGGTGGCGCCGTCCTCGACCAGGGCCGCCGCCCTCCTCGCCACCGAGCGCGTCGGCAGCATCAGCGAGGAGGGGTGACGGACCACCTCGTACGGCTGGCGGGCGTCGAAGTCCTCGCACCCCTTCCAGCGCGGGGCGTACACGACCACCGAACCGGGCGGCCTGCGTGAGGCGAGGCCGTGCACGAACGCCTGGATGCCGCCCGGTCTGGGCGGGAAGTCGTTCGTGACGATCAGCGTCCGCTTCGTCATCCTCACCCCCGGCGTGCCGCGCGCGGTCCGCCCGCGCCGCCCGAGAAGGCATTGTCGCAGCCGCGGCCGTCCCGCCGCCGTACGCCGATCAGGACCGGGCGAGCTGCCCGCGCGCGTACGCCCGCCATTCGAGGGTCAGGCGGCCGGGGGTCAGCCCGAGCACCTCCCGCAGGGCGGCGCCGATCTCCTCGCGCCGCGCGGCGCGGTAGAGGGCCACCAGCCTCCGCTCGCCGAACCGGTCGGCGATGTAGCGGCAGGCCAGCCACGCCTCCTCGTACGCCTGGGCGGGCCTGGCCGCGAAGTCGCCGGGCCCCGGCAGCTCCCGCAGCGCCGGCCTGCCGGCGGCCACGTCCGCGGCCAGCTCGGCGGCCACCGTCCGGACCGGCAGCCCGCTGTCCAGGTAGCCCACGTAGTCGGCGAAGCCCTCCAGGAGCCACATCGGGACGGCGCGGGGACCGGCGGTCGCGACGTGCGTCAGCTCATGGGTCACGACGACCAGGCGGCCGGTCGCGGACAGGCGGGCGAACGCGGCCGGCTGCACGATCACCCGGCCGCCGGTGGCGACGGCCGCCAGGCCGTCCACCTTCGCCGGCGCGGCCAGCACGGCGGCCTGCTCCTCGCCGCGGGGCACGAGGACCACCGCGCCGCCGTACCCGCCCCAGATCCTCGTCACCGTACGGTCCGCGCGATCGGCCAGCGCGGCGATCTCGGCGACCAGCGGCCGGGGCGACCCGACGACGACCGCCCGCGCGCCGCGGGCGACGGAGGCGCCGGTCCACATGCCCGGATGCTCCCGCACGGCGGCGCGGGCGTCGAGCCGCAGGGCGAGCAGCGGATCGGGCGGGGCCGCGGCCGCCGGCCCGGCGAGCAGCGCGGCCAGCGCGACGGCCACGGCCGCGACACGGCGGGGACGGGCCCCGCGGGACGGATCCGCGGGCCGGCGCCGGCCGGCCGCGGCGCGCACGCCCGGCACACCCGCGGGCACGCCGCTCGTGACAGTCACGCCGTGCATGGTAGCCAGCACATGCCACGGCCCCGTCCACCTCGGCGAGGTGGACGGGGCCGCATGGACGGCGCCGGTCGAGGGGGCTTGGTGACCGGCGTCCTCAGACGCCCGGACGGACGGCACCCACGAAGGTGCTCCTCCGGTAGGCGTCCAGCTTGTCGATCCGCACCCGCGTGCCGCTGTGCGGAGCGTGGACCATCTTGCCGTGCCCGACGTACATGCCGACGTGGCCGCCGCCGCTGGTGAAGATCAGGTCACCGGGCTCGAAGTGCCCCCAGGACACCTTCTTCCTGACCGCGCCGCGGATGGACCACGTCGTGCGCGGCAGCCGTACGCCGGCCTTGCGCCAGGCGTACTGGACCAGGCCCGAGCAGTCGAACGCGCCCGGCCCGGTGGCCCCGTAGCGGTAGGGGTCACCGATCTGCTTCCTGGCGGTCTGCACCGCGCGCCGGGCCTTGGCCCGCTGGAGCGCGCTTCTGCTGACCTTCCGCTTGGTGGCGGACTTCTTCTTGGTCGCCTGCTTCTTCGCCGCGGCCTTGCGGGCGGCGGTGTTCGCACCGGTCGCCGTGGCCGTCTTCGTGGCCGTCTTCGTCTCGGGGGCTGTCTTGACGACCGTGACCGTCACCGTGTCGGCCGCCGCCGGATGCGCACCGGCGACCCCTACGGATGCCGTCAAAGCGGCACCTCCAAGGGCAATTCGGGCAAGACGGGACAGGCTAGCGGGGGTGGTAGACAGGATCTCTCCTCGGCTCTTCCGCAAACGCCTACCGGGTTAGCTGACGGGTTCGGGCTGGGAAGTCGCCCTACGGCGCGCGATGCGCCGATTCACCCCGGACCTTCGCGTGAAGGTCGATGGTTCCCCGGCTCCGTGCCTCCTGACTGCACGGACTCGGCAGGCCACCGGCGCCGGGGATCCCGCGAGGGGGAGGGTGTCGGGGGCGCCGATGACGGTGGAATTGTCTGCGCTACCGGCCGGCCGGACCGGTTCGCGGCGGCGAGGCGTGCTCGCCGCGGCCCAGAAGCTACCGAGGACCCGGCGCGTTCGGCAAAGCCCCGCCGCCGGATAAAGATCGGATAACGAAGGTCGCGAAGAAGAAACCGCAGCGTACCCATGGCACGGATGGACTAAATGTGACTCTGCTCACAGTCCTGTCACAGACCCCGAATTCGGCCACATTAGCCACAACCATCACAGACACGGCGGGACGTCAGGGACGGACGGCACCGATGGCGTGATACTCGGCGAGTGTGACAATCTTCACAACATCTCCGGTCTGCGGCGCGTGGACGACCTTGCCGTCGCCGGCGTAGATGCCGACGTGCCCGTAACCGGCGTGCCAGAGCAGGTCGCCCGGCTGGAGCTCGTCCAGGGAGACCCTGCGGCTCGCACCCCAGGCCCACTGCTCGTAGCTCGTCCTGGGCAGGGTCACCCCCGCCGCCGACCAGGCGGCCTGCACGAGGCCCGAGCAGTCCCAGGAGTCCGGCCCGGTCCCTCCGTAGCGGTACGGTTTGCCGACCTGCTTGTAGGCGAACTGGAGGGCCGCCAGCGCGTTGCCCGACGCCGGTCCGGTGTAGACGACGCCGGCGCTGTTCGGGTTGCCCGGGTTGTACGTCCCGAGCGAGCGCAGCAGCTTCATCTGCTCCCTGACGAGCTTGTCGACCTTCTCCTTCTCGTCGGCGAGCTCGCTCCTGACGTCGGCGGCCTCCTTGTAGGACGCCTTGCTCTGGTCGCGGCGGTCCTTGAGGCCCTGGATCGCGCCCTCGTACTCCCGCAACCGCCCCGCACGCTCGGCCGAGATGTGGTTGAGCGTGGCCAGGCCGCTGAGCATGGAGTCGGGGTTCGAGCTGTAGAAGACGCCGCCCCACGACCCCATGTCGCCGACCTGGTAGCTGTTGACGGCCATCGTGACCAGCCCGGCGCGGAGCTCCTCCACCCGGACGTTGTGCTTCTTGTAGTCCTCGTTGACGGCGAGGTACTTCTGCCTCGCCTTCTTCCACTTCTCGTTGGCCGCGTTGTAGCGGTCGACGAGCTTGTCGGCCTGCTCGTTGAGCTTGTTCAGCTTCGCCTTGGCCTGCGCGACTGTGGGCTTCGGATCCGCCTGCGCGCCCGTCACCGGCATCAGCAGGACCACGGCGGCCAAACCGGCGGCCACCGGCACACGCCCTCGCACTGAGGCCCCCTTTTTAGATCTACGAAACCTGCGCGCGACTCTATCCAGGCGATCTTGAAGCTTCAACCTAGTCGCAGGTATTCGCGGTGGTCATGACCCAGGGCGACGACGCGGGTCCGGAGCGTGCGTACGGGCGCTCAGCCGCGGCCGAGCCGGCGCAGCAGCAGGAGCGAGGGCACCGGGCGCGCGCCCATGCGGCGCACCGACTCGGCCACCTCCCGGTCGGAGGAGACGACCGCGATCGACCGCCCCGGGGGCTCCGCCCGCACCAGCGTGCGGATGAGGTCGTCGGCGATCTCCCCGGGCGCGCTGAACATCACCCGGACCCCGCGGGGCGCGGACACCTGGACGGGCCCGTTCAGCTCGGCGCCGTCGAAGACGCACGTCACCTCCGCCCGCGTCTGGACGGCGAGCCCGCCGAGCCCGGTGAGCAGCCGGGCCCGCTGGTCGGCGAGGGTCAGCGATGGGTAGCCGGTCTTGGTCACGTTGTAGCCGTCGACGATCAGGTGCAGGTGCGGGAGGGCCAGGAGCTGGTCGAGCAGCTGGGGGTCGTCGTTGGCCAGCGCCCGCGCGGGCACGGCCGTCACGCCCGGCTCGCCCGGCACGACGGCGGTCACGTAGTCGGCGGGCCTGCTGATCGTCGTGGGCAGGCCGAGCTCCTTGCGCAGCCCCGCGGCGGTGTCCTGGAGCGCGTCCAGCAGCACCCGCACCCGGGCGTCCTCGATGCTGCGGCCCTCGCGGGCGGCCCTGCGGCTGGCCTCCAGCTGGCGCTCGGCGTCCGCCAGGCGCTCCCTGAGCCGGCGCAGCTCGGACTCGGCCGCGCCGTTGGCGCTCGCGACCCTGGCCCGCGCCTCGGACGTCTCCGCCTCCAGCTCGGCCGTCCTGGCCTCGGCGGCCCTGACCCGCTCGCGGGCCTCGTGCAGCTTGCGCCGCAGGTCGGAGTTCTCCGCGCGGGCCGCCTTGAGCTGCTCGCGCACCCGCTCGATCTCCTCCTTGGCGGAGGCTCGCTGTGCCGCGAGCTGCTCGCGCAGCCGCGTCTCCGCCTGCTCCCGCTGGCTGCCCGCCGCGGCGGCCCGCTCCAGGTCGGCCCGCGCCTGCTCGACCAGGTCCGGCCAGCCGGGCGGACGGGTCAGGTAGGCCGCCGCCGCGACCAGCACCGGCTCGGCCGCGGGGGGCACCGTGCCCTCGGCCAGGCTCGCCACCAGCTCGGGCCAGGCCGCCTCCAGCGTCTCGGCCACCCGCTCGCGGAACTCCTTGTCGTTCTCCAGCTGGGCCGCGATCGGCGCGCTGCCGAGGCGGGCGCGCTTGCGGGGATCGAACTTGGCGATGTTGCGCAACGGCGGCGGCACGGCTGCGGCGGGCATCGAGCCCAGCACCTGCGCCGCGACCTCCACCACGTGTAAGCGGACCTGCTCGGGCAACGGACGAGACAGGCCTTCTCCGGCTGAACTCATCTCGTCGCTCCTCGGTCGTGTCCTACAGATCTTCTGCCCACTGCGGTCGCCCCGGCGGCGCCTCGCGGTGCTGTCGCCCCCGAGTGCGAGAACGTCCCCCGATGCCCGCCCCCGCGAGACGTGAGCCTCGCGGCGCGCCCACCGGACCGCCCTCACACGGCAAGATCTGCGAGACACTCCCTTGTTCTTGTCACTTCCAAGGGTACGGCCGTCGCACCGTGTCCATGCCGCGTTCATGATCTGTCACCGGGCCTCCGGCGGTGCGGCCCGGCTGTGCGGCCCGGCTGTGCGGCCCGGCGCGGACAATCCGTTGGCGGGCGCCCGGCACCCGTCCGTACGCTTGGCGCTGTGTTCACCCCGCCATACCCGATCATGACCCCCCGGCTGGTCCTGCGCCCCTTCACCGAGGCCGACCTCGACGACCTGCACGCCTTCCACTCCCTGCCCGAGGTGACCAGATATCTGTACTGGGACGCCCGTACGCGGGAGGAGACGAAGGCCGCGCTCGACCGGAAGATCGCCTGCGCCTCGCTCGGGGAGGACGGCGACGTGCTCAGCGTGGCCGCCGCGCTGGCCGGCGGAGGGCCGGTGATCGGTGATCTCACGCTGTTCCTGCGCAGCCGGGAGCACCGCCAGGGCGAGATCGGCTTCGTCTTCAACCCGGCCTACCAGGGCCGCGGGCTGGCCACCGAGGCGGCCCGCGAGATCCTGCGCATCGGGTTCGAGGGGCTCGGGCTGCACCGCGTCCACGGCAACTGCGACGCGCGCAACACCGCCTCCGCCCGCCTGATGGAGCGGCTCGGCATGCGCAAGGAGGCCCACCTGGTCGAGAACGAGTTCTTCGCCGGCGCGTGGAGCGACGAGCTGGTCTACGCGATGCTGGCCCGCGAATGGCACGCCGGGGCGGCCTCCGCGTAGCTCCCCACCTGGCCCTTTCTTTACCGTCGCATGGGGCCGGTACGGCAATTGTCGGTCGGCGTCTCTATGGTCTTGGGCGTGGATGCGGTACAGGGCACGCTGGACGAGCTCGGCACTCCCCTGCGGGAGGTGACGTTCGTCGTCTTCGACCTGGAGACCACCGGCGGCTCGTCCGCGGAACACGCCATCACCGAGATCGGCGCGGTGAAGGTGCGCGGCGGCGAGGTGATCGGGGAGTTCGCCACGCTGGTCGACCCGGGCGGCCCGATCCCCCCGTTCATCTCCGTGCTGACCGGCATCACCGACGCGATGGTCGTGGCCGCGCCGAAGTTCTCCGAGGTGCTGCCGAGCTTCCTGGAGTTCGTCGCCGGGACGGCGCTGGTGGCGCACAACGCGCCGTTCGACATGTCGTTCCTGAAGGCGGCGTGCCAGGCAGGCGGCTACCCGCCCCCGGCCAATCCGGTGGTGGACACGGCCGACCTCGCGCGCCGGGTGCTGACCCGCGACGAGACCCCCAACTGCAAGCTCGCCACCCTCGCCCGGATCTTCCGCAGCTCCACCGAGCCCTGTCACCGGGCCCTGGCCGACGCGAGGGCCACGGTCGACGTGCTGCACGGGCTCATCGCGCGGGTCGGCTCGCTCGGCGTGCACACGCTGGAGGACCTGCGCGGTTTCGTGCGCGCCCCCACCCCGGAGCAGCAGCGCAAGCGCCACCTCGCCGACGGGGTGCCCGGCGCGCCGGGCGTCTACGTGTTCGAGGACGCCAGGGGCGAGGCGCTCTACATCGGCAAGAGCTCCAACCTGCGCAACCGCGTGCGCAGCTACTTCACCGCGAGCGAGACCCGCTCGCGCATCCGCGAGATGGTCGGCATCGCCGAGCGGGTCAGGACGATCGTCTGCGCCACCGCGCTGGAGGCGGAGATCCGCGAGCTGCGGATGATCGGGGCGACCAAACCCCGCTACAACAGGCGGTCCCGCTTCCCGGAGCGGGCGGTCTGGCTCAAGCTGACCGACGAGCCGTTCCCGCGGCTCAGCGTCGTGCGGGAGGTCCGCGACGACGGGGCGGCCTACCTCGGCCCGTTCGGCAGCAGCCGCACGGCCGACGACGCGCGGACGGCCATGCACGAGGCGCTGCCGCTGCGGCAGTGCACCGAGCGGATCTCGGCCCGCGTGCGGCGGCCCGCCTGCGCGCTCGCCGAGATCGGCCGCTGCGGCGCGCCCTGCGAGGGCCGCGAGAGCGAGGAGAGCTACGCCCGGCACGTGCGCCGCGCCCGGCACGCCATGGAGCAGGACGCCGAGGCGGTCTTCTCCGCCATGGAGGCGCGCATGCGGCGCCTCGCGGCCGAGCAGCGATACGAGGAGGCGGCGGTCGACCGCGACCGGCTCGCGGCCTACGTCAGGACCGCCGCGCGCATGCAGCGCCTGCGCTCCCTCACGGGCATTCCGCAGATGGTCGCGGCCAGCCCCGCCTTCGACGGCGGCTGGGACATCCACGTCATCCGGTACGGCAGGCTCACCGCGGCCGGGGTGATGCCCCGGGGCGCTCACCCGACGCCCTACGTGGACGCGCTGGTCGCCACCGCGGAGACGGTCGTCCCCGGTCCCGGCCCGACGCCGGCCGCGAGCGCCGAGGAGACCGAGTGCGTGCTGCGCTGGCTCGACTCCCCCGGCGTGCGCCTCGTCCAGGTCGACGGCGCCTGGAGCCTTCCCGCGTACGGCGCGGGGCGGCTGGTCGAGCGCATCGAGCGCGCCTACCGGCACCAGCGGAGCGACCGCCGTGAGGGACGGCCGCTGCGGTGACGCTAGTCTCTGGGGCGACAAGCCGAAGCCGGGAACAGCAGGAGAGACGCGCATGGTCACCGCGATCGTCCACATCAAGGCGGATGTCGACCGGATCCCCGAGGTCGCCGAGGCCATCGCCGAGATCGCCGGCGTCAGCGAGGTGTACTCGATCACCGGAGAGTTCGACCTGCTGGCCATGGTCAGGGTCGGCCGGTACGAGGAGGTGGCCGAGGTCGTGCCCGGCCGCGTGAACAAGGTGCCCGGCGTGCGCCACACCGAGACGCACATCGCCTTCCGCACCTACTCCCGCCACGACCTGGAGGCGGCCTTCTCCATCGGCCTCGCCGACGCGGACTGAACCGGCCCGGCCTCGTCGTGCTCGTGGCCGAGACCGGCCGCTCGGCTGGCGCGCGCGGGCGGAAGACCGCGCGAGGCAGCGGCGGCCGGGCGGGCGCCGCGATCAGGCAGGCCGCAGCAGCCGGACGCGGACCTCGAACCCGCCGGGGAACGGGTGCGCGGCGACCGAGCCGCCGAACAACGCCGCCCGCTCCCAGGTGCTGATGAGCCGGTCGCGGGGCAGCCCGTCGTCGTGGACGACGACCTCCAGGACGGCGGGCAGCCACCGCAGCGTGACGGTCGCCGTGCGGGCCATGCCGTACCACAGGGCGTTGCCCAGCGCCTCCTCCACGATGCGGTAGGCCGACAACTCCAGAGCGGGGCCGTTCCCCCGGACGCCGGCCTCCTTGAGGGAGACGGCGAGCCCGCTCGCGCGGAAGTCGTCCAGCAGGCCGGGCAGGTCCCCCAGGCCCGGCTGGGGGCCGCGCCGCTGCCCGTCCATGCGCAGCAGGCCCATCATCCGGCGCAGATCGGACAGGACCCGCCGGCCCGACTCCTCGGCCTCGCGGAAGGTCTGCCGCGCACGTTCCGGGTCCTTGTCCATGATCACGCGGCCCGCCCCCACGCCGAGCGTCATCACGCTCAGGTCGTGCGCCACCAGATCGTGCAACTCCGAGGCGATCCGCAGGCGCTCCCGGACGAGGACCTCGTCCTCGCCGTCGCCGTCACGCCCCGGGCGCACGCCCGCCCCGCCCGCCGCCGGAAGCGGCCGGCCGCCCCTGCCACGGCCCGGTCCCGGGGAGACCGCCCCGGGGCGGTAACCGGCGTGGGGCGCACCGCGGGAACCGGCGGTGAACAGGGCCATCCCGGCACGGGCGAACGCGGCCCAGCGATGGATGACGCGAAGGGCGGACAGGCGCATCATGGCGGGAACGGTACGGCTCGGGCCGAACCCGGCACGTCCCCATCAAGGTGGACGCCTGATCCCTCCAGCGGCGGAGGCGAACCGGCTCGGGAAGCCGATCAGGCCTTGCCGCCGAGCGCGCGGCTGATCTCGACCCAGCGCTCCAGGGTCTGCGCCGCCCTGCCCGAGTCGACCGCCTCGGCCGCGCGGGCGTACGCCGCGCGCAGGTCGCCGATCAGGTCGTCGCCCGGGCCGTCGTAGGCGACCAGCCCGGCCGCCGCGTTCAGCAGCACCGCGTCGCGCACCGGCCCGGTCTTGCCGCCCAGCAGGTCGCGGACCGCCGCCGCGTTGAACTCGACGTCGCCGCCGCGCAGGTCGCCCGGCTGGGAACGGGGGATGCCGAGGTCGGCCGGATCGATCGTCGTCTCGGTGGCGACGCCGTCCCGGACGACGAAGACCGCCGACGGAGCCGCGGTGGACAGCTCGTCCAGGCCGTCGTCCCCCCGGAAGACGAGCGCCGACACGCCGCGCTCGGCGAAGACGCCGGCCATGACCGGCAGCATGCGCGCGTCGAACACACCGATGGCCTGTGCGGCGGGGCGCGCCGGGTTGGCCAGCGGCCCGACGAAGTTGAACACCGTCGGCACGCCGATCTCCTTGCGCGGCGGGCCGGTGAACCGCAGCGCGGGGTGGTAGACGGGCGCGAAGCAGAAGGCGATGCCCGCCTCCACCGCGACCCTGGCCGTGGCCTCCGGCGCGAGGTCGAGGGCGACGCCGAGGTGCTCCAGCACGTCGGCCGCGCCGCACAGCGAGGAGGCGGCCCGGTTGCCGTGCTTGACCACCCGGGCCCCGGCCGACGCCGCGACGATCGCGGCCATCGTCGAGACGTTGACGGTGTGCGCCCGGTCGCCGCCGGTGCCGACGATGTCCAGCACCGGTCCCTCGACGGTGAGCGGGGTAGCGCGCTCGAACATGGTGCGGACGAGGCCCGTCACCTCGGCGACGGTCTCGCCCTTGGCCCGCAGGGCGACGGCGAAGGCGGCGATCTGCGCCGGGGTCGCCGCCCCCGACATGATCTCCCCCATTACCCAGGCCGTCTCGTCGGCCGTCAGGTTCTCCCCCGCGAGCAGGGCGTTCAGCGTCGAGGGCCAGGTGGTGCGCGTGTCCATGGTGGGCTCCGCGGGGTCGATGTCCGGTCGGGTCGGCGGGTGGTGTGGGTGCGCCCGGGCGGTTCGGGCGCCTCATTCGGTGGTCAGCCCCGTGACGTGCGGGCCGGCGCGCGATCAAGCGGGGTCCGGTGGGCCTGGGTCTCGTGATCCTGAGTCCGGTGAACCCGAGTCCGGCAAACCCTGGCCGGGACGGGCCCCGGCACCGCTGCGGGCCCCCGGCCGGGCACGGCGGCACCCGGCGCGGACGCCCGCGGCGCCGGATCCCGGTGCACCCGGTACCCAAGGTGCCATGCGCCCGGCGAGTGCCGGTGCCGGTGCGCCCGGTGCCGGTGCGCCCGGTGCCGGTGCGCCCGGTGCCGGTGCGCCCGGTCTCAGTGCGCCCGGTCTCAGTGCGCCTGGGTGAGGCTGAGGCGGCGCCGCATGAGGTCGGCCACGGCCTCGGCGAGGACGACGGGGTCGATGGGCTGGGCGACGACGGCGTCGGCGCGGGACCAGTTGGCCAGCCAGCGGTCGTCCCTGCGGGCGATGAGCAGCAGGATCGGGGGGCAGTTGTGCACCTCGTCCTTGGCCTGCCTGCCGACCCCCATTCCGCCGGCCGGCTGCGCCTCGCCGTCGAGGACGGCGACGTCGATGTCACCGGAGTCGAGATGCTTGATCACGGCCGGCTGGGTCGCACACTCGACGATCTCGACGAGGGGCACGTCCGCGGCGGGGCGCCGCCCGATGGCCAGCCGCACCTTCTCCCGGGTGCCTGCATCGTCGCTGTAGACGAGAACCCTCATTTCACGCTCACTGTCGAATCGCGGGGTATGGTCATCGTGATGCTACCGGCGTGGCTGCAGGGCTCGCAGCCCCGGGGCGATTGCCGTGACATGCCCGTTTCGTGAGCGCGTGTGGACCCTAGCGGGGGGTCGTGGGCCGACCCGACCTGGGGAGCCGCAATAATGCTGGGCGTGGCGACAGCATCCGCAATTACTACGACGACGAGACCGCACGGGTCCAGCCGGCCGAACCTGGTTCAGGTCGGCACCATCGTGTGGTTGTCCTCTGAGCTCATGTTCTTCGCGGCGCTGTTCGCGATGTACTTCACCATCCGGTCGGTCAGCCTCGGGCAGGGCACGCACTGGCCCGAGGCGCACCTCGAAGTCCCGTTCGCGACCTTCAACACGACCGTTCTGGTCCTGTCGAGTGTCACGTGCCAGCTGGGCGTGTGGGCCGTGGAGCGAGGCCAGGTCAAGAAGCTGCGATTCTGGTATGTCGTAAGCTTCCTGATGGGCGCCTTCTTCGTGGGCGGACAGCTTTACGAGTACGGGAACCTGGCGCGCGAGGGCCACGTCCTCTCGCACTCCCCGTACGACTCGGTGTTCTACCTGACCACGGGCTTCCATGGCTTGCACGTGACGGGTGGTCTGATCGCGTTCCTGTTCATCCTGGGACGCACGTACGCCGCGAAGCGCTTGACGTATGAGCAGCAGACCAGCGCGATCGTCGTGTCCTACTACTGGCACTTCGTCGACGTGGTCTGGATCGGCCTTTTCGCGACCATCTACATCATCAAATGATCGGAACGGGGATTTCGGTGAACTCCATCACCGCCCGACGGCGCCATCCCCTCGCGCGAGTCGCCGTCGTGGCGCTCGCGCTGGGCCTGCTCGGCGGCGGCTACGCGCTCGCGGCGCCGAACGGCAGCACCGCGGACGCCGCGATCGCGTCCGGCAAGGCCGACGACGTGGCGCAGGGCAAGAGCCTGTTCGTGGCGCACTGCGCGAGCTGCCACGGCATGAACGCCGAGGGCACCAAGAAGGCTCCGACGCTCATCGGCGTCGGGGCCGCCGCCGTGGACTTCCAGGTGAGCAGCGGCCGCATGCCGGCCGCCGACGCGGGTCCCCAGGCTCCGCGCAAGCCGCGCCCCGAGTGGGCCACCGACGAGGCCGTCAACCAGCTCTCGGCGTACGTCCAGTCGCTGGGCGGCGGCCCGACGGTGCCCAGCGCCGAGCAGGTCGACCCGGCCAAGGGCGACCCGGCCAAGGGCGGCGAGCTCTTCCGCGCCAACTGCATCCAGTGCCACAACTTCACTGGTTCCGGCGGCGCGCTGACCTACGGCAAGTACGCGCCCCCGCTGAACCCGGCGACGCCGACGCAGATCTACGAGGCGATGGCCACCGGCCCGCAGGCGATGCCGGTGTTCAACGACTCCACGATCACGCCGGAACAGAAGCGTGACATGATCGCCTACATCACCCACGTGCGGTCGCAGGTCGACCCCGGCGGCTCGGGCCTGGGTCGTATCGGACCCGTCACCGAGGGCCTTGTAGCGTGGGTCGTGGGTCTCAGCCTCCTGATCCTGGCCTCCATCTGGATCACAGCGAAGAAGCGACGGGCGGCATGACAGAGCAGAACGAGTACCCCGAGAGCGGCCGGGTGCTGACGCGCGTCATCGGCACGCCACCCGCCGACGCGCCCATCGCCGACAGCGACCCGATCCGCGCGCCCGAGGGCGTTCCCGGCGTGATCCCGCCGGACCCCGTCAAGGCTCGCAAGGCCGAGCGCCTCGTCGCGCTGCTGTTCCTGGTCACCTTCCTGGCCGGCGCCGCGTTCATCGCGTCGTACGTCATCTTCCAGGTCGGCACGATCGGCAAGACGGCCACGTCGAACTACGCGCTCGGCGGCACCCTGGCCCTGGCCCTGCTCGCGCTGGGCGCGGGCCTCACGGTCTGGGTGCGGCAGATCATGCCGAAGTACAACCTCATCCAGGAGCGCCACGAGATGCGCTCCGACGACGAGGCGCGCGGGTACGTCAAGGAGACCTTCCTCCAGGGCGCCGAGGAGAGCGGGTTCGTCAAGCACCGGCTGCTGCGCCGCACGCTGCTGCTGGCCGCCGCTCCGCTGGGCCTGGCCCCGCTGGTGCTGCTGAAGGACCTCGGCCCGCTTCCCGGGACCGCGCTCAGGCACACCGTCTGGGGCGAGCCCACCAAGGACGGCAAGCCGCGCCGCCTCGTGGTCGAGGGCACCGGCCAGCCGATCCGCGCGGCCGACTTCAACTCGCCCGGCGGCATCCTCTCCGTGGTCCCCGAGGGCTACGAGGAGGACCTGAACGCGCTGGCCAAGGCGACGCTGATCCTGCTCAAGTTCCGTCCGGAGGAGCTCAAGTCCGGCACGAACCTGAACTGGACCCACGACGGCATCGTCGCCTACTCCAAGATCTGCACCCACGTGGGCTGCCCCGCGGCGCTGTACGAGCAGACGACGCACCACATCCTCTGCCCGTGCCACCAGTCGACCTTCGACGCCGCGGACGGAGCGAAGGTCATTTTCGGCCCCGCCGCCCGTCCGCTGCCGCAGCTCCCCATCGGTATCGACGAGGAGGGCTACCTCGTCGCGAAGTCCGACTTCAAGGTCCCCGTCGGTCCCAGCTTCTGGGAGCGTGGCGACGCGGAAGCCGAAGCTAGGGAGAACGCATCATGAACGCTCCCCCGAAGGCCATCGCAGGCGTCTCGACCTTCGTCGACGACCGCATCGGTGCGGGGAACTTCCTCAAGCGCAACATGAGGAAGATCTTCCCCGACCACTGGTCGTTCCTCCTGGGGGAGATCGCGCTCTACTCGTTCGTCATCCTGCTGCTGACCGGTACGTTCCTGACGTTCTGGTTCAAGCCGAGCATGGGCGAGGTCACGTACACGGGCAACTACGCCCCGCTGTACGGCGTGAAGATGTCGGAGGCCTACGCCTCGGCGCTGCACATCAGCTTCGACATCCGGGGTGGCCTGCTCATGCGGCAGATCCACCACTGGGCGGCGCTGCTGTTCGTGGCCGGCATGACGGTGCACATGCTCCGGATCTTCTTCACCGGCGCGTACCGCAAGCCGCGTGAGCTCAACTGGATCATCGGCATCCTGCTGCTCTCGCTGGCGCTCTTCGAGGGCCTCACCGGCTACTCCCTCCCCGACGACCTGCTCTCCGGCGCGGGTCTGCGGATCACCCAGGGGGTCGCCCAGTCCATCCCGATCGTGGGCACGTACGTCTCGTTCTTCCTGTTCGGCGGGGAGTATCCGGGCCACGACGTCATCTCGCGGTTCTACACGATCCACATCCTGCTGATCCCGGGCATCCTGCTCGCGCTCATCTCGGCCCACATGATCCTGATGTGGGTGCAGAAGCACACGCAGATGCCGGGCAAGAACCGGACCGAGAAGAACGTGGTGGGCGCGCCGTTCTACCCGGCGTTTATGATCAAGTCGGGTGCGTTCTTCCTGTTCACGTTCGGGGTCATCGCGCTGCTCGGCGCGTTCGCCCAGATCAACCCGATCTGGCTGTTCGGGCCGTACACGCCGGCGGACATCTCGGCCGGATCGCAGCCCGACTGGTACATGGGCTTCCTGGAAGGCTCGCTCCGTCTCATGCCGGCGTGGGAGATCAACTTCCTCGGCCACACGGTGACATTGAGCGTGCTGATCCCGGCGCTCGTGCCGCTGGGCATCATCATGACGGGCCTGGCGCTGTATCCGTTCCTGGAGCAGTGGGTCACGGGCGACCGCCGCGAGCACCACGTCGCCGACCGGCCGCGCAACAACCCGCACCGCACCTCGATCGGCATGGCGGGCATCACGTTCTACGGCATCCTGTGGCTGCTGGGCGCCAACGACGAGCTCTCGGCGAACTTCCACGTCGACCTGTACACGACGACCTGGTTCGGGCGGATCGCCATCTTCGTCGGCCCGGCCATCGCGTACTGGATCACCTACCGGATCTGCATCGGCCTCCAGCGCAAGGACGCCGAGGTGCTGTCCCACGGGGTGGAGTCCGGCGTCATCAAGCGGCTGCCGAACGGCCAGTACATCGAGGTCCACACGCCGGCCGCGGAGGACATCGCCGAGCACATCCGCGGCAAGAAGGAGATCCCGGTCCTCACGAGCGCCGAGGACGGCGAGGGCATCCCGCCCAAGGGCGCCCGCAGCCCGCTCGGCCGGCTCCGCACCAAGATGAGCGAGGCGTACGGCACCGACCACGTCCCGCTCACCGACGGCCACCACGAGGAGGCTCACGAGGAGGAGCACGCGGGCGTCGGCGGCGGCGACCGCAAGGAGCTCCACTGACGGACGCCTGATCGACCGGCACGACACGGCCCGGCGAGGGGAACGCTCCCCCGCCGGGCCGTTGCCTTTCCTTCAGGTGGGCGGCACGAGGCCCGTCTCGTAGGCCGTGATGACCAGCCGCACGCGGTCGCGGGCGTCGAGCTTCGCGAGCAGCCTGGTCACGTACGTCTTGACGGTCGCGGCGCTGATGAACAGCTCGGCGGCGATCTCCGCGTTGGACAGGCCGCGCCCGACGAGGGTGAGCACCTCGATCTCCCGCTCGGTGAGCCCGGCGACCCGCCGGGGTCGCGGACCGGGCGCGGGGCGGGCGGCGAACTCCCCGATCAGCCTGCGGGTGACGCGCGGATCGATCAGGGCGTCACCGGCGGCCACCACCCGGATCGCCGCGAGGATGTCGTCCAGGGCCATGTCCTTGACGAGGAACCCGGACGCCCCCGCGCGCAGCGCGGCGTAGACGTACTCGTCGTCGTCGAAGGTCGTCAGAACGAGGACCCGGGCGCCGTGGCCCGCGGTGATCAGCCGGGTGGCCTCGATGCCGTCCATGCCGGGCATGCGGATGTCCATGACCACGACGTCGGGCCGCAGGTCCTCGGTCATCCGCACCGCCTCCGCACCGGTGCCCGCCTCCCCCGCGAGGTCGAGGCCGGGCGCGTCGGCGATGACCATCTGCAGAGCGGCGCGGACCAGGGGCTGATCGTCGGCGAGCAGCACGCGGACGGTCATCGGACTCCCGCGGGCACGGGCAGCCGGGCCGCGACCCGGAAGCCTCCCCCGGGACGCGGCCCGGCCGCGAAGGTCCCGCGCAGGACGCCGACCCGCTCACGCATCCCGAGCAGGCCGTAGCCGTCCCCGGCGTCGCCGCCGCGCCCGTCGTCGAGCACCTCGATGCGCACCTCGTCGTCCCGGTAGTCGATCGACACCCGGCAGGACGCCGTTCCGGCGTGACGCAGCACGTTGGTGACGGCCTCCTGCACGACGCGGTAGGCCGCCACGTCGATCTCGGGCGGCAGCGGACGCGGCTGCCCCAGCCGGCGTACGTCGACCCGTACGCCCGCCTGAGTGGTCGTGGCGGCCAGCCGGTCGACGTCGGCGAGGCCGAGCGCCTGTCCCGGACGCCCCGCCTCCGGATGCGCCGGTTCGGGCGGCCCCGGTCGCGGGGGCGCGGCGGACGCGGGCCGCTCCGGATCGTGGCTCCGCAACGCGCCGAGCATCCGGCGCAGCCCGGACAGCGTCTGGCGGCCGGCCGTCTCGATCTCCCCGAGGGCGTCCCGCGCCCGATCCGGTTGCGTCTCGATGACCCGCCGCGCGGCGCCGGCCTGCAGCGCGATGACGCCGATGCTGTGCGCGACCATGTCGTGCAGCTCACGGGCGATCCTGAGCCGCTCGTCGGTGACGGCCTGGGCCGCCGCGCGGGCGCGCAGTTCCTCGGCGTGCGCGCGGGACTCGCGCACCGAGTTGCCGAGCAGCCAGGCGATGACGGTCGTCAGGGCCACGGCCGTCTCCGACGACGCCGCGATCGGCCACCCGTACAGCACCCGGACCGCCAGGTAGCCGCCCAGCACGGCGAGGGCCGTGAGGACGGCGACGACGCCGGCCGCGCGCGACCGTCCGGTGGCGATGAGGAACACCGCGACCTCGGCCGCGAGGAACTGCGGCAACGGGATCTCCGCCACCCCCAGGGGCATCGTCCCGAGAACGGACGCGGTGAGCAGCAGGGCCAGGGCCGGCAGGGGACGGCGGCCCAGCAGCGCGCCGCCCACGAGCGCCAGCGCCGTGGCCGCCACGAAGTACGCCAGGCCGTCCCAGCGGAAGAACTGCGCCGCCGGACGCGCGGCGGGGTACCACTCGCCGGGCAGCCGCATCCGCATCAGGAACGTGAACGCCGTGCCCCCGCACCAGGCGAGGACCACCCACGCCACGGGCGGCAGCCGTCTCAGCAGCGGAGGGGATGCGACCTGCATGATCAGAGCGTAACCACGCGTCCTTGTCGCGGGCATCCGACCGGGGGTCTACATCCGCGGTCGGCCCGTGCCCCGGCGAATGTCCGCCCCGGCCCGATGCGGCGGACCGGCGGCGGACGGCACCGTGATCCGGGTGATCGACACCGCACAGCCGCATGCGGCCCGCGACCGGCCGCCCGCGCCGCTCCCCCTCCCCCACGGCGGCACGGGCGCACGCCGCGTCCCGCGCGCCTGCCTCCGCCCCGGTCCGACCCGCAGCCGCCGGCGGTTGCTCATCGCGCTCGCCGCCGCCGTGCTCGCCGTCCCGGTGACCGCCGCGGCCCGGCCCGAGGCGGTCCCCGCCCCCGTCCCGCCGCCTCTGTCCCCGCTGCGGACCGCGACCACCGCGAGCCTGGCCGAGCGGTACGCCGCCACCCGTGATGCCGTCGAGACGGCGATGCGGACCGCCGCCGCGACGGGCCACCGGTGGCGGGCCGCGATGCTGCGGGCGATGGCCGGCCCCGCCCGGCACTTCCTGTCCTTCGACGGCCGCGACGGCGGCCGGGCGGTGGAGGTGTTCGGCGACCTGGCCGCCGCCGACCGGATCGCGGTGATCGTCCCCGGCTCGGGCACCGGCCTCGACACGTACGGGCTCCTGCGCGGGGGCGCGATGCGGCTGCAGCGGGCGATCGGCGGACGGGGAGCCGTGGTCGCCTGGCTCGGATACCGGACCCCGAGCACCGTCAGCCTCCAGGCGATGACCCCCGGCCGCGCGGACGAGGCCGTCCCCGCCCTGCGTGCCTTCGTACGCGACCTGGCCCGGCTCAGGCCCGCCGCCCGCGTCAGCCTGCTGTGTCACTCGTACGGCGGCGTGGTGTGCGGCCGGGCCGCCTCCGGTCTCGACGTCGCGGACATCGTGCTGTACGGCAGTCCCGGCGCCGGGGTGGACGACGCGGCGGCGATGCGCACCCGGGCGGAGGTGTGGGCCACCCGCGGCGCCGGGGACTGGGTGGCCCACCTGCCGCACGCGGCGGTGCGCCTGCCCTCCGGCACGATCGGGCTCGGGGCCGATCCCCTGTCCCCCCGGTTCGGCGCGCGGATCTTCGACGCGGGCGACGCCGGTCACAGCGACTATCTGAAGGACGGATCGCCCGCGCTGGCCGGCATCGCCCTGATCGTCTCCGGGCGCACTCCCGCCGGGATGCGCCGTGGTTGACGACTTCGCCGGGCGCGCCGGTGCGGCGGCACCGGCCCGGCACGAGCGCGACTCGGACACACCACCCGCCCTCGCCTCGGAGACAGCCCGCGACCGCGCCGTCGACGCTCTTCGCGCCTTCGCCGTCCTCGGCGTGGTGCTCGGTCACTGGCTGGTGACCGCCGTGGTCGCCGACAGCGGAACGTTCCGTGTCACCAGCCCGCTGAAGTACCTGCCGCACCTCGCACCCGTCTCCTGGCTGCTCCAGACCATGGCGGTGTTCTTCTTCGTCGGCGGCAGGGTGGCCGTGGAGAGCCGCGGCCGTGCCCGGGACCGGGGCGCCGGCCACGGGCGGTGGGCCGCCGCCCGGATGACCCGCCTGTTCCGCCCGATCGCGCCCCTGCTCGGGGTGTGGAGCGCGGCCGCCGTGGCGATGCTCGCGTGGGGTGCCGACCCGGGGAGCGTCTACGCGCTGGTCAAGCTGGTGTGGTCGCCGATGTGGTTCCTGCTGGTCTTCGCGGCGCTGACGGCGGCGACCCCGCTCGCCGCCCGGCTGCACCCCGCGTGGCCGCTCGCCGCCGTCGCGGTCTGCGACCTCGTGAGGTTCGGCCTGGACGGGCCGCCCTGGATCGGCTGGATCAACCTGGGGACCGGCTGGCTGGTGCCGTACTGTCTGGGCGTCCTCTGGGCCGGCGGACGCCTGGACGGCCCGGTGACCAGGTGGGCGCTGCTTTTCGGCGGGGCCGCGGCCACCGCCGGCCTCGTCCTGTGGGCCGGCTACCCGGCGTCCATGGTCGGCGTGCCCGGCGCCCCGGTTTCCAACCAGGCCCCGCCCACTCTGGCGGCCGTGACGTTCGGGCTGGCGCAGTGCGGAGCGGCCCTGGTGCTGTCCGGCCCCCTGCGGAGGCTCCTGCGGCGCCCCGCCCTGTGGGCGCTCGTGGCGGCGGCCAACCTCTCCGCGATGACGATCTTCCTGTGGCATCAGACCGCCATGATCGCGGTCACGGTGGCGGTCCTGCCGCTCGCGGGCCGCGCGCTGCCCGGCCTGCACGCCGTGCCCGGCGATCCCGCATGGGTGGCCGCCCGCCTGGCGTGGCTGCCGGTGTTCGCGATGGCCCTGGCGGGGTGCCTGGCGGCCTTCCACGGCCGCGGAAGGCCAGGCCGTACCCGGCTGAAGGCCGAACGCCGAAAGGGCGCCCGCGCGCGCTGAGAGTCGAGGGCCCGCTCAGAGGACGTCGGTGGGGGCGGCGCGCAGGCGGCTGTGCTTGAGCCAGAGGGGCCAGGAGTCCTGCCAGTAGCTCCAGCCGTTGGTCGCCTCCAGCCTGCGCGGCGTGCCGGTCACGATGATCGGGTCGCCGATCAGGGTGTTGTTCTTGAACCACTTGGCGTTCTCGGGGCTGACGTTCACGCAGCCGTGGCTGACGTTGGAGTTGCCCTGGTCGCCGACGGACCACGGCGCACCATGGACGTATTCGCCCGTGTTGGAGATGCGGACGCTGTTGTACACGGTCGTCTGGTAGTAGCCGGCCTGTCCGGGTCCCGCGTCCGGGGACGTCATGACCGTGACGTCCTCCCTGGACATCGCCACATGGATGCCGCTGGTGGTGTGGTGGCGGAGGACGTCGCCCATGCCCGCGCTGATCGGCATGTTCTTGATCTGCTTGCCGTCGCGCTCGATCTTCATGTGGTGGGTCTGAGTGTTGGCCACGCTGATCTGCGAACGGCCGATCTCGAAGTCCCGGACGTAGTCCTGCTTGCCGTACATGCCCTCGCCGCCCCTGATGCCGGCCAGCCGAGCGGTGACGCGGACTTTGGTGTACGTCGGCCAGTACCTCTCCGGGCGGAAGACCACGTTCTTGTCGTCGAGCCAGTGCCAGGCGCCTTCGATGGGCTTGGACGCCCGCACGATCAGATTGCGCTCGACGGACACACGGTCGCTGATCGGCTTGTCGAAGGTGATGATGATCGGCATGCCGACGCCGACCGTGAGGCCGGTGTCCTGCTTGTTGGGCAGCAGGGTGGAGATGCCGAAGGTCTTGGCGGCCTGTTTCGTGGCGAAGCGGACGCTCCTGGTCGCCGACCCGCCCGGGCCCGCGGCCGTCGCCTCGACGCTGTAGGCCGTGCCGGGGGCCATGGGACGCTCGCTGCGCCACTGGGTGCGGTCGGGGCTGAACACGCCCGCTACGGGCCGCCCAGCGGCCTGTACGGCCACATGGGTGAGCTTGCCGCCCGCCGCGCCGATCAGGATCGGCAGCTCGGGCGGCAGGTCGGCGGCGCCGTCGAGCGGGCTGATGCTGATCGCCGTCCTGGCGTCTCGATCCTCGTCCTGCCCACCCGACGTGGAACACCCCGCAATCACCACGAGAAGGGCCAGCACCCCCGCACCAGCACGCACGTCCGTCCCCCTAGCGTCGCTTTCCGGGGGTTATTCCCCGGTGGCGTACCGTTCGGGCTGTCTGGGCACCGCGTACGGGCAAAGAACGCGGACGGCCGGTCGGCGAGATCGCCGACCGGCCGCACAGCGGGGTTCACGGAATCAGTGCGAGAAGTTGCCCCGGTAGTACTGGAACACGAACCCGATCATGGCCATGACCGTGCAGAACAGGCCGATGAAGAACAGCCACCAGCCGACCGCGAAGCCGAAGAACGTCAGCGCGGCCGACAGGCAGACGAACAGCGGCCACCAGCTGTGCGGGCTGTAGAAGCCGATCTCGCCCGCGCCGTCGCTGATCTCGGCTTCCTTGTTGTCCTCCGGCTGGTCGCCGATGCGCCGCGCGGTGAACAGCAGGTAGTAGCCGATCATGAGGGCCAGGCCGACGGAGATCGCCATGGCGGTGGTGCCGGTCGGCTCCTTCGACCAGAACCAGTAGACCACGTCCGCGGCGGCGAAGAAGACGCCGCAGAGCAGGAACATCCATCCCTGGATCTTCATCGGGACTCCTCCACCAGCTCAGGCTTGGCGGTGATGTGCGGGTACTTGAGGTCGAACGCCGGGCGCTCGGACCGGATCCGCGGCAGCGACAGGAAGTTGTGCCGCGGCGGCGGGCAGGAGGTCGCCCACTCGAGCGAGCCGCCGAAGCCCCACGGGTCGTCCACGGTGACCTTGGGCGCCTTCCGCCACGTCACCCAGACGTTGTAGAAGAACGGCAGGGTGGACAGGCCCAGCAGGAGCGCGCCGGCGGAGGAGACCATGTTCAGGTCCGTGAAGCCGTCGCTCGCCGAGTAGTCGGCGTACCGCCGGGGGAAGCCGATGACGCCCAGCCAGTGCTGCACCAGGAAGGTCAGGTGGAAGCCGAAGAACAGCAACCAGAAGTGGAGCTTGCCGATCTTGTCGTTGAGCATCTTGCCGGTGAACTTCGGCCACCAGAAGTAGAAGCCCGCGAACATCGCGAACACCACGGTGCCGAAGACCACGTAGTGGAAGTGGGCGACGACGAAGTAGGTGTCGCTGACGTGGAAGTCCAGCGGCGGCGACGCCAGGATGACGCCGGTCAGGCCGCCGAACAGGAAGGTCACCAGGAAGCCGACCGCGAACAGCATCGGCGACTCGAACGACAGGTGCCCTCGCCACATCGTGCCGATCCAGTTGAAGAACTTCACACCGGTCGGCACCGCGATGAGGAACGTCATGAACGAGAAGAACGGCAACAGCACCTGGCCGGTCACGAACATGTGGTGGGCCCACACGGTGACGGACAGACCCGCGATGGCGATGGTCGCGCCTACCAGGCCGATGTAGCCGAAGATCGGCTTACGGCTGAAGACCGGCAGGACCTCGGTGATGATGCCGAAGAACGGCAGCGCGATGATGTAGACCTCGGGGTGGCCGAAGAACCAGAACAGGTGCTGCCACAGCATCGGCCCGCCGGTCGGCGAGTCGAAGATGTGCGCGCCCAGCTTGCGGTCGGCCTCCAGGGCGAGCAGCGCGGCGGCCAGCACCGGGAAGGCCAGCAGCACCAGGATGCTCGTCAGCAGGATGTTCCAGGTGAAGATCGGCATCCGGAACATCGTCATGCCGGGGGCGCGCATGGTGAGAATCGTGGTGATGAAGTTCACCGCGCCGAGGATGGTGCCGAGACCGGACAGCGCCAGACCCATGACCCACAGGTCGCTGCCGAGGCCGGGCGACGTCACCGCGTTCGACAGCGGCGCGTACGCGGTCCAGCCGAACGACGCGGAGCCACCCGGGGTGAAGAAGCCCAGGACGGCGATCGTGCTGCCGAACAGGTAGAGCCAGTAGCTCACCATGTTCAGCCGGGGGAACGCCACGTCGGGGGCGCCGATCTGCAGCGGCATCAGCTCGTTGGCGAAGCCGGCGAACAGCGGCGTCGCGAACATGAGCAGCATGATCGTGCCGTGCATCGTGAACAGCTGGTTGAACTGCTCGTTGCTGACGACCTGCAGCCCCGGCTGCGCGAGCTCGGCCCGCATCACCAGCGCCATGAGGCCGCCGATGAGGAAGAAGACGAACGACGTGATCAGGTAGAGGTGCCCGATCACCTTGTGGTCGGTCGAGGACAGCCACTTGGCGATGACCGTGCCCTTGGTGTACGGCCGCGCGGCGACGCCGACCGGTTCCTGGATGGCGGTCACTGCGCACTCCCCGCCTGGCTCTTGATGTACTGGTCGAACTCGGCCTGCGGGACGAGCTTCACGGAGAACAGCATCTTGCTGTGGTCGCTGCCGCAGAGCTCGGCGCAACGGCCGACGAAGACGCCCGTCTTGTCGAGCGTCGTGATCTGGAAGTGGTTGTGCACGTTGCCCGGGAAGACGTCCTGCTTGAACAGGAACGCCGGCACCCAGAACGAGTGGATGACGTCGGGCGAGTGCAGGTCGAACTGCACCTGGGTGTTGACCGGCAGCACGAGCTGCGGACCCTGCGGGGTCTGCTCGCTCTGCTTGCTGAGGTCCACCGGCACACCCGCGACCACGGCCTTCTGGCCCTGGTACTCGGTGGTGAAGCGCCAGCTCCACTGGTAGCCCTCGACGGCCACCTTGACCGGGGCGGCCTTGGTGATCCGCGTGACCTCGGTCTCGTCACGGGCCGTGAAGTAGAAGAAGACCGCGACCATGATGACCGGGACCACCGTGTAAAGGATCTCGATCGGCAGGTTGTAGCGCACCTGCGGAGGCAACTGGTCGGGACTGTTCTTCTTCTTCCGGTGGAAGATGCACGCCCACAGGATCAGTCCCCAGACGACCACGCCGGTGGCGAGAGCCGCGATCCAGCTCCCGTTCCAGAGCGTCTGGATGATGCCGGCCTGCTTGGTGACACCTTCCGGCATGCCCCCACGGGACCATTGATCGATCGCCTGGTTGCTACACGCCGTGCCGGACGCCACCAGCAGCGCCACGGCGGCGGCTCCGGGCAACCGGCGGCGTGCCCACGGTCGCCGTGTCGTACGGCGGGTCGGACTCACGGATCGCCTACCCCACAGATGAAGCCCAAGAGTTCCTCTCCTGGGCGGTTTTTCCAATTGACCCTTAGGTGAGACCGGCACCAACCTTCCGGCCGGTCTGCCCTTTACTTGGTTGAGTTCACGCTGGGGGACACATTAGCGCGGACCGGCGCCGCCCCCCTGACCAGCCCCCGTTAATGTCTCAACTGTGGCCTACCTGGACGCGGCTTCGACCGAACCTCTCCATCCCGCGGCCCGTGACGCCCTGCTGGCGGCGATCGACGCCGGTTGGGCCGATCCCGCCCGCCTGTACGGCACGGCGCGCCGCGCCCAGATGTTACTGGAGCGCGCGAGGGCGGAGGTAGCCGAACTGATCGGCGCCCGGCCCGACGAGGTGTCGTTCACCTCGTCGGGGACGCAGGCCGTCCACCTCGGGGTGCTCGGCACGCTGGCCGGCCGCCGCCGGGCCGGGACGCGCCTGGTGGCGGGCGCCGTCGAGCACTCCAGCGTCCTGCACGCGGGCGAGCTCCACGAGCGCGCGGGCGGCGAGGTGGAGCTCGTGGGCGTGAGCCGTACGGGCCGGGTGGACGCGGGCGCGTTCGCCGAGGCCGTCGCGCGGCCCGGCACGGCCCTGGCGTGCCTGCAGACGGCCAACCACGAGGTGGGGACGCTCCAGCCGGTGGAGGAGGCGGCGCGGGCCTGCCGGGAGGCGGGCGTGCCGCTGCTGGTCGACGCCGCCCAGTCGGCGGGCCGCATGCCCCTCCCCGAGGGCTGGTCGGTCCTCACCGCGAGCGCGCACAAGTGGGGCGGCCCGGCGGGGGTGGGCGTGCTGGCGGTGCGCAAGGGCGTGCGCTGGCGCTCGCCGCTGCCGGAGGACGAGCGGGAGCGGCGGCGCGTGCCGGGGTTCGAGAACGTGCCGGCGATCGTGGCCGCCGCCGCGGCGCTGCGTGCCCGGACCGAGGAGGCGGAGGCCGAGGGCAGGCGGCTGTCGGCCCTGGTCGACCGGATCCGCGCCCAGGTGCCCCTCCTGGTGCCCGACGTGGAGGTCGTCGGCGCCCCGGTCCTGCGGCTGCCGCACATCGTGACGTTCTCCTGCCTGTACGTCGAGGGCGAGGCGCTGCTGACCGAGCTCGACAAGGCCGGTTTCGCCGTCTCGTCCGGAAGCTCCTGCACGGCGAGTACGCTTCGTCCATCGCACGTCCTGGAGGCCATGGGCGTGCTTACGCATGGGAATGTGCGGGTATCGCTGCCCCGTGGCGTGTCCGAGGACGACATCGATCGCTTCCTCGCGGTGCTCCCGGACATCGTGCGGCGGATCCGGTCGAGCTTGGGGGTGCACTGATGTGGCGCAGACGGACGGGCGGCGGCGCCCGGCGGTCTCCCGACGCGGACCGGGCGGCGGAGCGGGCCGAGCCCGCCGCGCCGGCCCGGCCGGCGGAGCCGCCCGCGCTGACGATCGACGCGCTGGGCCGCAAGTGCCCGATCCCGATCATCATGCTGGCCGAACGGATCAACCAGGTGGCGACGGGCGGCGTGGTCGCCGTACTGGCCGACGACCCCGCCGCGTTCACCGACGTCCCGGCCTGGTGCCGGTTGAAGTCACACGAGCACGTGGGGAGCTACGAGCTGCCCCAGGGCGGCTGGTCCATCCACGTGCGCCGCAACTACTGAAGCCGCGCCTGCCGGTTCAGCGGTCTCAGGCGTGGTGGAATCGGGCGTGCCCGGCCACCTCGGCGGCCGCGTCCGACCCGTAGGCGGCGGCGAACCGCTCCATGAAGACCCGCCGGCCCAGCTCGTACTCCTGGCAGCCGACCCGCTCCAGCACGTGCGTGGCGGTGAGGTTGCCGAGCTGTCCGCAGCGCTCCAGGGACAGGCCCCAGGCGAGCCCGGAGAGGAACCCGGCGCGGAAGGCGTCCCCCACGCCGGTCGGGTCGGCCTTGCCCAGCTCGGGCGCCGGCGGGATGTGCAGCGACGGCTCGCCCTTGCGGTCGATCCTGGCGCCCTTGGGGCCGAGCGTCGTCACCCGTACGCCGACCCGGTCCAGGATCTCCTCGTCCGACCAGCCGGTCTTCTGCGCGATCAGGCCCAGCTCGTAGTCGTTGCTGAACAGGTACGCCGCGCCCTCGACGAGCTGGCGGATCTCCTCGCCGGGCATGCGGGCGAGCTGCTGCGACGGGTCGGCGGCGAACGGGATGCCCCGCTGGCGCGCCTCGTCGGTGTGCCGCACCATAGCCGCCGGGTCGTTGGGGCTGATGAGAACCAGGTCGAGCCCGCCGAGACGCTCGGCGATCGGGCCCAGCTCGATCTCCCTCGCCTCCGCCATCGCGCCGGTGTAGAACGAGGCGATCTGGTTGTGGTCCTCGTCGGTGGTGCACAGGAATCGCGCGGTGTGGTGCAGCTCGGACACGTGGACCGACGCGCAGTCGACACCGTGGCGCTCGAGCCAGGAGCGGTAGTCGGCGAAGTCGGTGCCCACGGCGCCGACCAGGATCGGGGTGAGCCCGAGGCAGCCCATGCCGAAGGCGATGTTGGCCGCGCATCCGCCACGGCGGACCTGCAGATCGTCGACGAGGAACGACAACGACACCCGGTCGAGCTGCTCGGCGATGAGCTGGTCGCCGAAGCGGCCGGGGAACGTCATCAGGTGGTCGGTGGCGATGGAGCCGGTGACGGCGATGCGCACGGGGTCATTCTCCTCGTTGTCAGCATCAGGGAGACGGGGGCCGGGATGAATCCCGCCGAACCTACTGAGCGTACCGTCTCGGGACATGACGACGCCCCGCACGGAGGAATCCGTGCGGGGCGCCCGACGCATCATCCGCCGCCCGCGGCCGGGCGCGCGCTCGCCGTCAGTTGAACGAGTCGCCGCAGGCGCACGACCCCGTCGCGTTGGGGTTGTCGATCGTGAAGCCCTGCTTCTCGATGGTGTCCACGAAGTCGACCGTGGCCCCGATGAGGTACGGCGCGCTCATCCGGTCGGTGACGACGTTCACGCCGCCGAAGGTGGAGACCACGTCGCCGTCCATCGACCGGTCGTCGAAGAAGAGCTGGTAACGCAGGCCGGAACAGCCACCCGGCTGGACGGCCACCCGAAGCTGCAGCCCTTCCTCGCCCTGCTGCTCGAGCAGGCTCTTGACCTTGGCGGCGGCCGCGTCAGTCAGGATCAGGCCCTGCTGAGTGGTCTCGCTGCTCTCAACCGTCATGTGCTGACTCCCGCGTCTGCGCCAACCGCCCATCGGGGCGGTCGATTGGTTCTGACGTCCTACCTAGACGCTACCAACACCCGTGAAGCCGTACACATTCCAGTGCCCCACCGGCGACCTCGCGACGAAGCAGCCGATGCGATATGTAATGATTAGTCGTCAGTTAGACGATAAGTCCCCGAGGGGGTGTGGTCGTGACGATCACCGAGACCGGCCTTCCGCTCTTCATCCTCGGCCAGGGCACCGACCCGCACAGCGAACGCGGCGTCGACTGCCCGGGCGAGCTGCCTCCCGCGTCCGACCCGACGCTCGTGGAGCGCGCACGCGTGGCCAAGGAGCGGCTGGGCGACCGGCTGTTCGTGCTCGGTCACCACTACCAGCGTGACGAGGTCATCCAGTTCGCCGACGTGACCGGTGACTCGTTCAAGCTGGCCCGCGAGGCCGCCGCCCGGCCCGAGGCGGAGTACATCGTGTTCTGCGGCGTCCACTTCATGGCCGAGTCGGCCGACATCCTGACCAGCGACGCGCAGAAGGTCGTGCTCCCCGATCTGGCCGCCGGCTGCTCGATGGCCGACATGGCGACCTTCACCCAGGTCGAGGACTGCTGGGACGCCCTGGAGGACGCCGGCATCGCCGACCGGGTGGTGCCGATCACCTACATGAACTCCAGCGCGGACATCAAGGCGTTCTGCGGGCGCCACGGCGGCGCCGTGTGCACCTCCTCCAACGCCCGGCGCGCCCTGACCTGGGCCTTCGAGCAGGGCGAGAAGGTGCTGTTCCTGCCCGACCAGCACCTGGGCCGCAACACCGCGGTGCTGGAGATGGGGCTGTCCCTGGACGACTGCGTGGTCTACAACCCGCACCGCCCGAACGGCGGCCTCACCCGGGAGCAGCTGGAGAACGCGAAGATGATCCTGTGGAAGGGCCACTGCTCGGTCCACGGGCGCTTCTCCGCCGCGTGCGTCGACGAGGTGCGCGCCCGCATCCCCGGGGTGAACGTGCTCGTCCACCCCGAGTGCCGCCACGAGGTCGTGACCAAGGCGGACTTCGTCGGGTCGACCGAGTACATCATCCGGAAGCTGGAGGAGGCCCCGGCAGGGTCCTCCTGGGCCGTCGGCACCGAGCTGAACCTGGTGCGCCGCCTGGCCGGCCGGTTCCCGGACAAGACGATCACGTTCCTCGACAAGACCGTCTGCTACTGCTCCACGATGAACCGGATCGACCTGCCGCACCTGGTCTGGGCGCTGGAGTCGCTGGCCGACGGCGAGGTCGTCAACCGGATCACGGTCGACGCGGACACCACCCACTGGGCCAAGGTCGCCCTCGACCGCATGCTCGCCCTGCCGTAAGCAGCGGCCCTGCGACGCGGGCGCCCCCGGAGCACGGCTCCGGGGGCGCCCGCGTCTTCGCTCCCCGCTTCGAATCCCCGCTGCTTCGAATCCCCGCTGCTTCGATCCCCGCTGCTTCGATCCCCGCTGCGAAGTCTCGCTGGGGATTCGGCCTCAGATCCGCGCGCGCTCGCGCCAGAACCGCAGCAGCTCGTCGTCGCCGTGGACCGCGCCGGGCTCGCGCCGTCCCCACAGCGTCAGCATCAGGTCCCCGGCCGTCGGCACGCGTACGGTGACGTCGCCGGGGGCGTCGGACCGCTCGGCGGCGAACCCGTCCGGGGTGAGCCGCACGAGCCAGGCCGGGCCCGTCTCCGCCCGCCAGGAGATCGTCTCGCCGTCCCCCCTGAGCTCGGCGAGCAGGGGGCGCCACCGGGCGTACGGCAGCAGGTCGAAGAACTCGGCCATGCCGTCGAGCGCGACGTCCTCGTCCACCACCGGGGCGATCCCGAGGGCGATCTCGGCGTCCGCCCGGTGCACGACGGTCTCGTGGAGCTGGCGGCGGGACCAGAAGCGGGCACGCCGGGACCCGTCTCCCGCCCAGCCCCACACCTCGGTGTCCGGGTCGCGGCTCTTCAACGCCTCCGTGAGCACGGCGCCTCCCGCCTCCAGCCAGCCGGCGGCCTCGGCGAAGTCCTCGGGGAAGCCGTGGTCCATGGCATCGCGGTCGTACCGGCGCGGCGCGGCGTCGCGCACCATGGCGGCCGCCCATCGGTGGACGGCCCCCGTGTGCGCGACCAGGGCGCCCAGATCCCAGCCGGGACAGGTCGGGACGGGGATGGTGCCGTCCCGGCCGCGTACGGTCCCGGCCATGCGGCCGATCTCCGCGGCCGCCGCCTCGGTGTAGCGCAGGTGGGTCCACTCGGTCATGCGGGCTCCCGTGAGGGTCAGAGGCCGGGGGCGCCCCAGACGGGGAACCAGCTCGCCAGCTCGGGTTCGATCTTCAGCTCGCGCTCCAGGACACCGCGCACCTGCAGTTCCAGCGCGTTGTCGCGGCGTGGTTCGCCCGCGGGGGCGAAGGGGTAGAACGTGCCGCGCTTGTAGAGGTAGACGATCGCGAGCCGCCGTCCTGAGGAATCGGCGAACGCGACGAGCGAGCACAGCAGCGAGGGGCCGAACCCGGCCGATTCCAGGGACGAGTTGGCGGCGTGCAGGTCGGTCACGAGCCCGGCCACGTCGGGGTTGCGCACCTGCAGCCAGGTGTAGCCGTAGGAGTCCCGCGAGACCTCCACCCTGCCCATCAGGGCCTGGACGTCCTGTTCGAGCCGGGCGAAGGCGCCGCCCTCGGCGGCGCGGAAGCACACCGACCCGGCGCCCGCCGGGGCGAAGCCGGTGGCGGCCTGCAGCGTGACGGCGGCGGACGGCAGCGCGAACAGCGCGTCCAGGTCGGGCCCGGCGGGCTTGGAACGGCCGAGCAGCGCGTCGAACCAGCCCATCAGCGCCCCCTCACCCGCGGCCCAGCGCCGCGGAGATCCTGGACAGCTGCTCCAGCCGGCGCTCCAGCGGCGGATGAGTCGACAGCAGCGAGGCGACGCTCTGGCCCGAGATGGCCGGCGCGAAGAAGAAGGCGTTGAACGGCTGCGCCTCGCGCAGGTCCCTGGTCGGGATCCTGCCGATCTCGCCGCTGATCTTGACCAGGGCGCTGGCCAGGGCGCTCGGCTGCTGCGTCAGCAGCGCGCCCGCGCGGTCCGCGGCCAGTTCGCGGTAGCGCGACAGCGCCCGCGTCAGCAGGAAGCTGACGGCGTAGACCAGGCCGGAGACCGCGAAGATGATCAACCCGATCGGGGGGCCGTTGTCGTTGCGCCGGCCGCCGAGGCCGGTGTAGAGCGCGAAGCGCGTCATGAGGCCGGCCACGACCCCCAGGAACGAGGCGATCGTCATCACCGCCACGTCCCGATGGGCCACGTGGGACATCTCGTGGGCCAGCACCCCTTCGAGCTCCCGGGCGTCGAGCCTGCGCAGGATGCCGGTGGTCACGCAGACCACCGCGTTCTTCCGGTCGCGCCCCGTGGCGAACGCGTTCGGGATGTCCGAGTCGGCGATCGCCACGCGCGGCTTCGGCATTCCCGCCATCGCGCTCAGCCGATCGATGATCCCGTGCAGCTCGGGGGCCTCCTGCGGCGAGACCTCCCGCCCGTGCATCGCGAACAGCGCGATCTTGTCGGACAGGAAGTACTGCGCCAGCAGGAGAGCCCCGGCGATCACGAGCACGGTGACCGCGCGTACGCCCATCGCGACCAGGACGGCCACGAACGCGACGTAGAGCAGCCCGAGCAGGAACATCGTCACGGTCATCCGGACGGTGAGGCCGCGATCAGGGGCGAACCGCGTGGAGGACATCAGCCGGGAATGAGCCCGGTGTCCCCGAGCATCTCCCGCACTTCCTCGATAGAGGCGTCGGCCGGCGGCAGGATCAGCTCGGACGGCTCCAGCGAGTCGTCCGGCAGGGCCTTGCCCACGTGACGCACCTTGTCGAGCAGGGCGTGGAGCTTCGTGCGGAAGTCGTTCTCGTCGCCCGACTCGATCGCGGCTTCCAGCTCGCTGTCGAGTTCGTTCAGGACGTCGATGTCGGCGGCGCCGATCTCGACCTGTCCCTCACCCATGATTCTGACGATCACAGTCCCTCCCCCGGCTGACGCAGCTGCTGCGTGTGCTGCTGGCTGGACGGGGCCGCCTGACCCTGCTGGCCGGGCTCGATGGCGCTCCTGGGCGCCGGGCCCTGGCCGAGCTCGGCCTTCATCTTGGCGAGCTCCAGCTCCACGTCCGAGCCGGCGCCCATGCGGTCGAGCTCGGCCTGGATGTCGTCACGCTGCCCGGTGAAGTCGTCCAGCGCGCCACTGGCCAGCAGCTCGTCAATCGCCCCCGCGCGCGCCTGCATCTGCGCCGTCTTGTCCTCCGCGCGCTGGATCGCCAGGCCGACGTCGCCCATCTCCTCGGAGATTCCGGAGAACGCCTCGTTGATCCGCGTCTGGGCCTCGGCCGCCGTGTAGGTGGCCTTGATCGTCTCCTTCTTCGTGCGGAAGGAGTCCACCTTGGCCTGGAGCCGCTGGCTGGCGAGGGTGAGCTTCTCCTCCTCGCCCTGAAGGTTGCTGTATTGGATACGCAGGTCGGCGATCTGGGCGTTGAGGCCGTTGCGGCGGGTCAGCGCCTCGCGGGCCAGGTCCTCGCGCCCGGCCGACAGGGCCTGCCTGCTCTGGTTCTCCAGCTTGGCGGCCTGCCCTTCGAGCTGGTTGATCTGCAGCTCCACCCGCTTGCGGCTGGTGGCCACGTCTGCCACGCCCCGGCGGACCTTCTGCAGCAACTCGAGCTGGCGCTGATAGGAATAGTCCAGCGTCTCCCGCGGATCCTCCATTTTGTCCAGGGCCTTGTTGGCCTTGGACTTGAAGATCATGGAAAGTCTCTTCATCACGCTCATGCGCGTCGGCCGTCCCCTTCTCCAAGGTTGTGCGTGGGTGATCCCAGCCGTCTCAAGCCCCTTGTCAGGCGGCGTAGCCGCCTGGGTTCACCCTACGCATAACGCGCGAGGGCGTCACTAAGTTGCACTCCCGGTAGGCTGGGCGACGTGTTCCGACGTCGCACTCAGACCTCAGCGGAGGACTCCCCCGTCCCTGTAGAGGATCCTAAGCCCCACGGCACCCCGGGGAAGGGCCGTCCCACCCCGAAGCGGAGCGAGGCGCAGGGCCGCCGCCGCTCCCCGGTGACCGCTCCGGCCAACCGCAAGGAGGCCTACCGCCTCGCGCGCGAGCGCGACAAGGCCCTGCGTGTCAAGCAGCGCGAGGCCATGCTGCGCGGCGACGAGCGGGCGCTCCCCGCGCGCGACCGCGGCCCCGTGCGCAAGTTCGCCCGCGACTGGGTGGACTCGCGCCGGCTGCCCGGGCAGTACTTCCTGCCCGTCGTGTTCGTCATCATGCTGCTGTCGATGGTGCCGTTCCCGATCCCGGTCCGCTCGGCCGTCCTCACGGTCTACACGCTGTCCCTGCCGATCGTGATGGTGCTCGTGCTCGCGAGCTCGTTCTACGTGGCGAGCAAGGTGAAGAAGCAGGCGGCGGCGAAGTTCCCGGGCGAGGACCTCAAGGGCGTGGGCTTCTACGCGGCGATGCGCTCGTCCCAGATGCGCCGCCTGCGCTTCCCCAAGCCCACGGTCCTGCCCGGCGGCATCCCGGTCGCCCTCAAGGACACGGCCGGCGCGAAGAAGTGACCCCGGCGGGCGCCTGACGCGGGAGTCTCACTCCCACTCCAGGACGCCCTCGCGCACCACCGGGACCGGCCCGTCCACGCGGCGGCCGCCTGCGAGGGCGTCCGCCGTGGTCTTGAGCAGCGCGTAGTACGACGTCCACTCGTCCTCGAAGTACGGCAGGTCCCAGTCGGCGAAGCCCACGCCGCCGGTGGCGGAGTTCGTCACGAGGTAGTCACCGGAGTCGGGGTCGTAGGCGAGGGGGATGCCTCCGCCCATCTCGCACGCCTCCGGCCAGGACGCGACGAGTCCGCGTGCGCCCATGATCTCGTGGTTGGACGGAAGCCGGAACGCCGCCGGCCCGCGTGCGCCGTCGTGGCGCAGCAGCGAGGCCCGCAGCGAGTCGGGGATGGGCCTGCCGAGCCGCGCCTCGGCCTTCGCCACCAGCCGGGGGGCGGCCGGCTTGTTCAGCGAGGCGTACGTCTTCGGCGCGTGCGCCTTCAGCCACCTCTCTATCCGCCGCCACTGGCGGTTCACCGCGGCCGTCACCCGGCGGGAGATCGGCCGTACGGCCGGGGGCGCGGAGCCCGCCCGCCGGAGCGCGCACGCGGGGTCGCGGGACGGCGGCGGCCCCACTGCGGGCACCTCGGCGACGGGATCGGCGGACTGCGCGGGATCCCGCACTACCCCGCAGCCGGACGCGGGACAGGGGCGGTAGCCCGGTTCCAGGTGGTTCCCCGCCGCCGTGCAACCGTCCGCGAGACACGGCTCGGCGTCGTCGCCCGCGTACGCCGTCCGGCCGGACGACGACCCCGGCCCCGCGCCGAACACCACGGTGTCCAGCACCTGCGCGCCGAGGGCGAGCAGGCCGAGCGCGGCGAGCGCGGCCGTCCACCGGCGCGCCTTCGTCCCGCGCGGCCACCCGATCCGGGGAGACCCGGCGAGGAGGCGGGCGATCGGCGCGCCGCCCTCCGGCCGGGCGTACCTCGCGAGGTCGTCCGCCGTGGGCCACCCGAGCACCGGCTCGAGGCCGCGCCCGGCGGGGTCCCCGGCATCCCGCCGCGGGGCCGGACGCGGACCGGACCGCGCCGGCGCGCCGGCACGGCGGCGGCGTGCGGCGACGACCAGCCCGGCGGCGACACCGGCGACCAGCGCGACGGCCAGAGCCAGTCGTACGGGGCGGGAGACGATCAACCGGCGCACGCCGGGCACCCTACCGTGAACCACCCCAGAGGGCTGTCCCGGCGGGATGACCTAGGGTCAGAACCATGGAATACCGTCATCTTGGCCGCAGTGGCCTCATGGTCAGCGAGATCAGCTACGGCAACTGGATCACCCATGGGTCGCAGGTGGAGGAGGACGCCGCCGTCGAGTGCGTCCGCGCGGCCCTCGACGAGGGTGTCACCACCTTCGACACCGCCGACGTCTACGCCGGGACCAGGGCGGAGGAGGTCCTCGGCCGCGCGCTCAAGGGCGTGCGCCGCGAGTCGCTGGAGATCTTCACGAAGGTCTACTGGCCCACGGGCGAGGGCAAGAACGACCGGGGACTGTCCCGCAAGCACATCGTGGAGTCGGTCAACGGGTCGCTCCGCAGGCTCCAGACCGACTACGTCGACCTCTACCAGGCGCACCGCTTCGACGTCGAGACGCCGCTGGAGGAGACCCTGCGGGCCTTCGACGACCTCGTGCGTCAGGGCAAGGTCCTGTACGTCGGCGTCAGCGAGTGGACGGCCGACCAGATCGCCCGGGCGTTGAAGATCGCCGACGAGATGGGGTTCGACCGGCTGGTGTCCAACCAGCCGCAGTACTCGATGCTCTGGCGGGTCATCGAGGCCGAGGTCGTGCCGCTGTGCGAGAAGGAGGGCCTGGGCCAGATCGTCTTCTCCCCGATCGCGCAGGGCGTGCTGACCGGCAAGTACCTGCCCGGCCAGCCGCCGCCGGCCGGATCCCGCGCCACCGACCCCAGCGGTTCGGGCTTCATCAGCCGCCTGATGGACGACGAGGTGCTGCGCCGGGTGCAGGACCTCAAGCCGATCGCGGCCGACCTCGGGCTGACGATGGCCCAGCTCGCCGTGGCGTGGGTGCTGCAGAACCCGAACGTGTCGTCGGCCATCGTCGGGGCCACCAGGCCCGAGCAGGTGCGCGACAACGTCAAGGCGGCCGGTGTGAAGCTCGACGCCGAGGTGCTCGAGAAGATCGACGACGTGCTCGGGACGGTCGTCGAGCGCGACCCGGCCAAGACCGTCAGCCCGTCCGCGCGTCCCTGACATCCGGCTCCCGTCCCACCGGGGCGGTGTCGTAGCGGGGGCCGGAACCGCGCCCGTCGCGGTCCCCGGCCCCCGCCCGGCTCACTCGGCGGCGCGCAGGGACATCCCCGAGTATTCGACCCGCTCGTCCTCCATGAGCGTGACCTGCTCGACACCGGCCTCCAGCAGCTCGCGCCAGCTCTCCCCCAGCCACGACTCCGCGTCGGACTGGCTGGAGAAGATCTCCCTCGGCAGCGGCCGGTCCGTGACCTCGCCGCCGTTCGCGTCCTCGTAACGCCACCGCCAAATCATCCGCACCCGCTCCTTCGACTCCTGGCCGTCCCCGCGCCGGGACCGCTACGGCACAAAGGCCGTGCAGCCGGACCCTATCCTCTCCGCCCCGGCCTCCACCTCCCCCCGGGGCGCGGCTAGGGTCGGGGCCGCCCGATGACCCGAGACGCTGGAGAGGAGCGGCATGGAGGTCCGCCTGGAGGGAACCGGCGGCCCGGACGGCTGGCCCGCCCCCGGCTGTCCCTGCGCGTCCTGCGGCCGGCTCGCCCCCGGCCACCGCCGCCCCTTTTCCGTCGTGGTCGACGGCCGCGTACGGCTCACGGACGGCCGCCCGCCCCACGGCTACCGGATCCGCCGCACCGCCGACGGCTGCGAGCTCACCGGACCGGACGGCGGCCGCCTGCTCTGCGCCGTGGGACCGTCCGCCGGAGCGAGAGACGAGGACGGGCCCTTCGACGTGGTGCTGATGGACCTGCCCGACCGGCCGGAGCGGCTGGGCGACCTGCGCCGTCGCCGACGGGTCACGCCCGCGACGCGGATCATCGCGGTGCGTCTCGACCACCGGGTCACGACCGAGGACGAACTGGCCCGCCGCCTCGGCTTCTGGGGCGCGACGGCCGTCCCCGACGGGACCGTCGTCGACACGGCCGGCACGGCGAACGCGGCCGGCACGGCGAGCGCGGAGGCGGCGCTCGGCGTGCGGCGAGGTGGCGCGCTGCCACGCCGGACGCTGCTGCTGGGCGGGTCGCGGTCCGGCAAGTCCGAGGAGGCCGAGCTCCGCCTGGCCGCCGAACCCGAGGTGACCTACGTCGCCACCGGGCCCTCCGGCGGCGACGACCCGGCCTGGCTCGCCCGCGTACGGGCCCACCGGGAGCGGCGCCCCGCGCACTGGCGCACCGTGGAGACCACCGATCTCGTGGCCGTCCTGTCCGCCGTATCGGGGACGTTCCTCGTCGACGGGATCGGCACCTGGCTGGCGGCCGTGTTCGACGAGTGCGCCGCCTGGCCGGACGGCACGCCCGCGGACGACCGCCGTTCGGCGCTCGACCGGGTGGCGCGGCGGTGCGACGCGCTGGTGGCCGCCTGGCGCGGCACCCGCGCCCGCGTGGTGGCGGTGAGCGACGAGGTGGGTCTCGGGGTGATCCCGGCCACCCCCGCCGGACGGCTGTTCCGCGACGCGCTCGGCCGCCTCAACCAGGGCCTCGCCCGGGAGTCCGAGGACGTCGCCCTGGTGATCGCCGGACGGGTCGTCCCGTTGCCCCCGTGAGAACTACGCTTTGCGCTCGTGTCCGACGAACCTCATATGCGCGAGCGGAGCGAGCGAATCAGTAAGCAGCGAATCAGTAAGCACAGTGCGCTTCGGCTGGTTCACCCGCGCGCCTGCGGCACGACGCGACCCGAGCCGCCAGGCGAGGGGGTGGCATGAGCGGCTTCGGCGCGGCCTGGCGGTTCGCGGTCGGAACGCTCACGATCCTCCCCGTACGGCCGGTGGAGGCCGGCCGCGTCGTGGTGGGACGCGCCATGGCGCTGGCGCCCTTCGTCGGCGTGCTCCTCGGCCTGGCCGGGGCGGTGGTGCTCGTCTTCGCCGGTTCGCTGTCGGGCTCACCGCTGCTCGGCGCCGTCCTCGCGGTGGGCGCGCTCGCGTGGCTGACGCGGGCCCTGCATCTCGACGGACTCGCGGACCTGGCCGACGGTCTCGGCAGCGGCAAGCCGTCCGACGGCGCGCTGGAGGTGATGAAGCGCTCCGACATCGGCCCGTTCGGGGTCGTCACCGCCGTGATCGCCCTGCTCGTCCAGGTGGCCGCGCTGTCGCGGGGCGACGCCGTCGCCTGGGTGGCGCTGGTGGCGGCCGTGGTGACCGGCAGGCTGGCCGTCACGTGGGCCTGCCGCGAGGGCGTGCCCCCGGCCCGGCCCACCGGCCTCGGCGCGCTCGTCGCCGGCACCGTACGGCGGGGCGCCGCGATCGGGGCCGCTCTCGGGTCGGCCGTCGTCGTGGCGGTGCTCGCCCTGGTGGCGGCGATCGGCGCACCGGCCTTCTGCGTGCCGGCCGCCGACGGGACCCGGTTCGTCCTGGACCTCGGCGCGCTGTTCCCCGACGGGTTCGACCGCCGTTATGCCGACTATTCCGGCCTGAGCTCCTACGCCGGATCGATCAGCGACGCCGGCCCGCGGCCCACCGGACTGCTGTCCCACCTGACCGTCGACCCGTACCTGCTCGCGCCCGCCGGACTGCTGCTGGCGATGGCCGCCGGGCTGGGGGCCGCCGCGCTGCTGCGCCGCCGGGCCGTACGGCGGCTGGGCGGGATCACGGGCGACGTGCTCGGCGCCCTCGTGGAGACGGCCACCACGGTGACGCTGCTGGCCGCCGTCCTGCTGCTGTGACGCCCGCTGCCGCCACGTCAGGGGACGCCCGGGGAGGCGCGCGTCAGCGCGGCACGGCGACGGGACGCAGCCGGTAGACGACGAGGACGACGGCCGCGAGCAGCACCCAGCCGACGATCCCGCTGATCCCGGCGAGCGCCGGGTTCGGCGGGGCCGCCGCGTCGCCGAGGAGCAGCGCCAGGCCCGTCGTGGCGTTCACCGAGGCGTGCGCGGCGACCGCGGGCCACACGCTGCGCGAGCGCAGTCGCACCCAGCCGAGCAGCGCCCCGAATACGACGCAGAAGCCGACGAACAGCACCGCCGCCCAGGCGCCGAGCGCCGGGTAGTTGTACCCCTTGAGCGTGAGCGGGGCGTGCCACAGTCCCCAGATCACGCCGGACAGCACCAGAGCGGGCCACACCCGGGCGGGCCGCCACTCCCCCGTGCCCGGCTCTACGGTGCCGGGTTCTCCGGCGCCGGCTTCTACAGTGCCGGGCTTCCCCGCCCCCGGTGCGGGCGAGACCGCCGCAGGTGCGGGCGAGACCGCCGCAGGTGCGGGCGAGACCGCCGGGTCGCCGAGCAGGCGCGGCAGCAGCCAGCCCCGCCAGCCCCACTCCTCACCGAGCGCGGGAATCGCGTTGAGGATCGGGGCGATCAGCACGGCCTGCGCGAACTGGACGGCGTACAGGACCCGCGGGTCCAGCGGCACCTCGTCGAGGACCGCGGCCAGCTGCGCGCGGTAGAGGCTCAGCCCGGCGACGTCGAGGCGCACCACGCCCACTGCGGCGCTCACCAGCAGGGCGACGGCCACGAGAAGCGGCACGCCGAGCAGGGCCGCCACCAGGAGCGCCGCGGTCCTCCCCGGCCGCGGGCCGAACGTGAGCCCCGTCGCCCGCGCCCACTGCCGCGCCGTCGTGCCGCGCCGCCGGGTGAGCCACACGGCCAGTACGCCGAGGGAGGGCGTGAACATGATCAGGATGCCGAGGATCCGGAAGGCGGCCGCGCCGAGCGGGGCGGCCCCCAGCCAGACGGGCAGCGCGATCAGCCACGAGGCCGCGAACGCGACGAGGAGGAACAGCCGGACATCGGCGTGACGCCGCATCACCGTCCTCACCTACCGGCGGAGGAGTGCCGGCGGGCGACGAGGGCGTTGACGAGAGCGGCGCCCGTGGCGGCGTCGTCCACCGTGATCGCCAGTTCGCCGCCGGAGACGTACCGGACGACCAGGCACTCGCCGCCGCGGATCATGATCGTGGCGCGTCCGGGGAGTCCCCGCAAGCCCCATCCGCCCACCTGGGTGGGGTACCGCTCCTCCGCCCACGCCCGCTCGACGCGCTCGAGCCGTACCCTGCGCGAGGGCCACCTCAGCGGACCGACCGACACGGTCAGCGCCTCGGGGACGACCCGCACCGAGACCGACGACAGCACCGTGCCGATGACGCCCGCCAGAGCGAGCGGCAGAACCGCGCCCCAGCCGCCGGGAAACAGGCCGTACAGGGCCACGCCCGCGACGACCACCGCGGCGGCGAGCGACGCGAGCGCGAGCCAGCCCGCCCAGCGCGCGGTGGTGGTGGAGACCCACACCGGCCGCCTCCCCGGGTCGAGATCGATCAGCCGTCCGGTCTCCGGCGACGGGGCGGGCACGTCCGGGCCGGGCCGGCCGGCGAGCCAGCCCAGCGCCCCGAGCGCGATCGGCGCGACGAGGACCACCGCGACCTGCCAGCTCACGTCCTGCGCGCGGGTCCAGTGGCCGCGGTCGAGGTTGGCGGCGATCGTGACGGCCTGCGTGGTCACCATGAATCCGCCCGCCCAGGCCAGCCCGGCGCAGAACCAGGCGCGCGTCACGCGGCGGGCCAGGTGACGGCCCCGCGCCGCGGCGACGGCGCCGATCCCCGCGACGACGGCCCACATCCCGATCAGGAGGAGCATGAAGGCGGTGGGCGACATGGAGCCGTCGGGCCCCTCCGAGGACCCCCAGTGGGTGGCCAGCGGGTCGGGGAGGCGGTCCGCGAACGCCAGTGGCACCGCCACCAGCACGGCGGCGACCAGCACGGTCCAGGCCGCGATGGCGACCAGCAGTCGCGCGCGGACGCCGTTCGGAGAGCTGTCGTACGGATCGGTCATGCCGTCTCCTTGCCGGGGTCCTTACCGGGGTCCTTACCGGGGTCCTTGCCGAAGTCTTTGCCGATGTCCTTGACGAGGGCGACGACGTCGTCCGCGGTGAGGCCGTATCCGGCGGCCTCGCCGAGCAGGTCTCGCACCCTCGCCCTGAGCGCCTCGCGGCCGTCCGGTCTGCGCAGCACGGACACGCCGCGCCCGCGGCGGAACTCCAGCAGGCCCTCGTCGCGCAGATCGCGGAGTGAGCGCAGCACCGTGTTCGCGTTGACGCCCAGCGCGTGGGCCAGGTCGCGGGCCGGCGGCAGCCGGTCGCCCGGGGCGATGTCCCCGGCCCCGATCGCGCGCCTGACGGCGGCGGCCACCTGTTCGTGCAGGGGCCGCGGATCGTTGAGATCAAGCGTGAGCAACATGGTGCTAGTCACATTAGCACCATCTACCGTATCTGCCGGGATGGTGCTAGTTCCATTGGCACCATTCGACGTACTGATAGGTAGGATGAACCCTCGTTTATGCGTAGCCGAGTAAGCCCAGCTAGCATCGGCTCACGTGACCACAGTGCGCATAAACGCATCTGACGCGGCCTCCATCGAGACCGGAGCTCTCATAATCGGCGTCCACACGACCCCGGAAGGTCCACGCCCGGCCCCGGGCGGCGAAGGCCTCGACCAGGCCCTGGACGGACGACTGGCCGAGATCCTCACCACGATGGGGTTCACCGGCAAGGCCGAGGAAGTCGTCAAGATCCCGACCCTCGGGGCGCTGCCGGCGCCCGTCGCCGTCGCCGTGGGCCTCGGCGACGCGCCCGAGGACGGCTACGACCTGGAATTCCTGCGCCGCGCGGCCGGAGCGGCCGTCCGCTCCCTCGCCGGGACGGCGTCCGCGGCGCTCGCCCTGCCCGCCCGCACGGCCGATGAGGCGGAGGCCGTCGCGCTGGGCGGTCTGCTGGGAGCCTACGACTTCACGCGGTACCGCACCGGCGGCGACCGCAAGGCTCCGGTCGGCGAGCTGACCGTCCTGTCCGGTGCCGCCGGGGCCGAGGAGGCCGCCGCGCACGCGACGGCGCTCGCCGACTCCGTCGCCCTCGTCCGCGACCTGGTGAACACGCCTCCGTCCGACCTGTGGCCCGCGCGCTTCGCCGAGATCGCCCAGGAGACCGGCGGCAAGGCCGGCCTCTCGGTGGAGGTCCTCGACGAGGTCAGGCTCAAGGAGGACGGCTACGGCGGGATCGTCGGCGTCGGCCAGGGCTCGGTCAATCCGCCGCGCCTGGTCCGCGTCGCCTACAGCCACCCCGAGGCCACCCGCAAGGTCGCCTTCGTCGGCAAGGGCATCACGTTCGACTCCGGCGGCCTGTCGCTCAAGCCCTCCGCCTCCATGGACTGGATGAAGTCCGACATGGGCGGCGCGGGAGCCGTGTTCGGCGCGCTCGTCGCGATCGCCCGGCTGGGCCTGCGCGTCAACGCGGTCGGCTATCTCTGCCTGGCCGAGAACATGCCCTCGGGAAGCGCCCAGCGCCCCTCCGACGTCCTGCACACCTACAGCGGCAGGACGGTCGAGGTGCTCGACACCGACGCCGAGGGCCGCCTGGTGCTGATCGACGGCATCGCCCGCGCCGCCCAGGACGAACCCGACGTGATCATCGACGTCGCCACCCTGACCGGCGCCCAGATCGTCGCGCTCGGCTGGCGTACGGCCGGCGTCATGGCCAACGACGACGCCCTCCGCGAGGAGGTCGTCCGCATCGCCGGCGAGCAGGGCGAGGGCGCCTGGGGCATGCCGCTGCCCGCCGAGCTGCGCAGGGGACTCGACTCCGCGGTCGCCGACATCGCCAACCTCCAGCCCGAGCGGTGGGGCAGCATGCTCGCCGCGGGCATCTTCCTGCGCGAGTTCGTGCCCGAGGGCGTCCGGTGGGCGCACATCGACATGGCCGGCCCGGCGTTCAACAAGGGCGAGCCGCACGGCTACACCCCCAAGGGCGGCACCGGCGCGATGACCCGCACGCTCGTCGCGGTCGCCGAGCGCTACGCGGGGAACGGCACGTCCGCGCAGGCTGTTTAAACAGGAAGACGGCCCCTGGGACGGCCTCGTCGCGGCGCGCCCGCGACGGGCCCCGGGCCGGGGCCACGATCTTCCGGGACAAGTGAAAAGATGCTGCCGGGTCCTTCCGGCGGTGTGAATACGACCAAGGAGCATTCCAGTGGCTGATGGCAGCGGCCCCTACGACATCGTCGTCCTAGGTGGCGGTAGCGGTGGATACGCCTGTGCCCTGCGGGCGGCCGAGCTCGGCATGAACGTCGTCCTCATCGAGAAGGACAAGGTCGGAGGCACCTGCCTGCACCGCGGCTGCATCCCCACCAAGGCGCTGCTGCACGCGGCCGAGCTGGCGGACCAGGCCCGCGAGGGCGAGTCGTTCGGCGTCCGCACCCGCCTGGAGGGCATCGACGTCCCCGGCGTCCACGCGTACAAGGACAAGGTGATCGGCGGCCTCTACAAGGGCCTGGCCGGGCTCATCAAGAGCAAGAAGATCACCGTGGTGGAGGGCGAGGGCCGCCTGGCCGGCCCCAACCGCGTCGTGGTCGGCGACCAGGTGTACGAGGGCCGCAACGTCGTGCTGGCGACCGGCTCGGTGCCGAAGTCGCTGCCCGGCCTGGACATCGACGGCGAGAAGGTGATCAGCAGCGACCACGCGCTGGTCCTCGACCGGGTCCCGTCCTCGGTCGTCATCCTGGGCGGCGGCGTCATCGGCGTCGAGTTCGCCAGCGTGTGGCGCTCGTTCGGCGCCGAGGTCACGATCGTCGAGGCGCTGCCGCACCTGCTGCCGCTGGAGGACGAGTCCAGCTCCAAGCTCCTGGAGCGCGCCTTCCGCCGCCGCGGGATCAAGTACGAGCTGGGCGCCAGGTTCGAGAGCGTCAAGACCACCGACACCGGGGTCGTCGTCTCCCTGGAGAACGGCAAGACCCTCGATGCCGAGATCATGCTCGTCGCCGTCGGCCGCGGCCCGGTCTCGGCCGGTCTCGGCTACGAGGAGAACGGCGTCGCGATGGAGCGCGGCTACGTGCTCGTCAACGAGTTCTGCCAGACCAGCGTGCCGGGCGTCTACGCCGTGGGCGATCTCATCCCCACCCTGCAGCTCGCCCACGTCGGCTTCGCCGAGGGCATCCTGGTCGCCGAGCACATCGCCGGGCTCAACCCGGTGCCGATCGACTACGACGGCGTGCCGCGCATCACCTACTCCGAGCCCGAGGTCGCGTCGGTGGGCATCGCCACGTCGGTCGCCCGCGAGCGCGGTCACGACGTCGTCGAGCTGAACTACAACCTCGCGGGCAACGGCAGGAGCAAGATCCTGCAGACTCAGGGCGAGGTCAAGGTCGTCGCCGAGCGCGACGGCCGGGTGCTCGGCGTCCACATGGTGGGCAGCCGGGTGGGCGAGCTGATCGCCGAGGCCCAGCTGATCTTCAACTGGGAGGCCACGGCCACCGACGTCGCCCAACTGATCCACCCGCACCCGACCCAGTCCGAGGCCCTCGGCGAGGCGATGCTGGCCCTGGCCGGCAAGCCGCTGCACGTCCACAACTGAAGCCCTCCTAGCGAACGCGAGAGAAGACACACCATGCCGGTCTCCGTAACCATGCCCCAGCTCGGCGAGAGCGTTACCGAGGGCACCGTCACCCGCTGGCTGAAGAAGGAAGGCGACCGCGTCGAGGCCGACGAGCCGCTCCTCGAGGTGTCGACCGACAAGGTCGACACCGAGATCCCTTCGCCGTCCGCGGGCTACCTGACCAAGATCATCGTGGCCGAGGACGAGACGGTCGAGGTCGGCGCCGAGCTGGCCCTGATCGACTCCGAGGCGGGCGCCGCTCCGGCCGCCGCCGAGCCCGCGGCTCCGGCCCCCGCTCCGCAGCCCGAGCCGGAGCCGGAGCCCGCTCCGGCCCCCTCGCAGGCGGCGGCGCCCGAGCCCGCTCCCGCCCAGCCCGCTGCGCCGATCTCGTCGATCCCGCAGCCCGCGCCCGCCGTGGTGACGCCGCAGCCGGCGCCCGCGCCCGCCCCGGCCCCGCAGGCTCCGGCTCAGCAGGCTCCGGCCCCGCAGCCGCAGGCGCCCGCCCAGGCCGCGCAGCCGAGCGAGCCGACCCCGCTGCCGTCGTCCGGTGAGAGCCCGTACGTCACGCCGCTGGTCCGCAAGCTCGCCGCCGAGCACGGCGTCGACCTCGACTCGTTGACCGGCACCGGCGTCGGCGGCCGGATCCGCAAGCAGGACGTGATCGAGGCCGCCCGCGTCCAGCGCGAGCAGGCCGCCGCCGCTGCCGCCGCTCCGGCGGCTCCGCAGGCGGCGCCCGCCCAGGCGCCCGCCGCCCCGGCCGCCGCCTCCGCCCCGGCGCCCGAGGTGAAGGCCGACACCACGCTGCGCGGCCGCACGGAGAAGATGTCGCGCCTGCGGCAGACCATCGCCAAGCGCATGGTCGAGTCGCTGCAGGTCTCGGCCCAGCTCACCACCGTGGTCGAGGTCGACGTCACCCGCATCGCCCGCCTGCGCGACCGGGCCAAGGGCGAGTTCCTGCGCCGTGAGGGCGTGAAGCTGTCGTTCATGCCGTTCTTCGCCCAGGCGGCGGTCGAGGCGCTCAAGCAGCACCCGAAGCTGAACGCCACGATCAACAGCGAGACCAACGAGGTCACCTACTTCGACGTCGAGCACCTGGGCTTCGCGACCGACACCGAGCGCGGCCTGCTCGTCCCGGTGATCAAGAACGCGGGCGACCTCAACATCGCCGGGCTCGCCCGTAAGATCGCCGACCTGGCCGAGCGCACCCGCACCAACAAGGTGAGCCCGGACGAGATCACCGGCGGCACGTTCACGCTGACCAACACCGGCAGCCGGGGCGCGCTGTTCGACACGCCGATCCTCAACCAGCCGCAGGTCGGCATGCTGGGCACCGGCGCGGTCGTCAAGCGCCCGGTCGTCGTGGACACCCCGGAGGGCGAGGTCATCGCGGTCCGCTCGATGGTGTACCTCGCGCTCAGCTACGACCACCGCCTGGTCGACGGCGCCGACGCGGCCCGCTTCCTCACGACGGTCAAGCACCGTCTCGAGGAGGGCCGCTTCGAGGCCCAGCTCGGCCTGGCGTAGCCGTACGCCCGGGATGCGGCGAAAGCCGTACGCCCGGACGCATCGGGGCCGTCCCGCGTTTCGCGGGGCGGCCCTCGCCGTCTCCGGCCGTCCCGGGTCTCCCCCCGCGGCGCGAACGATCCCGCGCTGGGGTAGTGATCTGTACGTGGACACGATGACGACAGTGGTGACGGGCTCCTCGGGACTGCTCGGAACGGCCCTGGTCGACGCGCTGCGCGCCGACGGGCACGAGGTGCGCCGCCTGGTGCGCCGCACTCCCGCCAGGCCGGACGAGCGCTTCTGGGACCCGGCGAACGGCGTGCTCGATCCGGGGGCGCTGGAGGGCGCGGACGCCGTCGTCCACCTGGCCGGCGCCGGGCTCGGCGACCGCCGGTGGTCCGAGGCGTACAAGCGGGAGCTGGTGGACAGCCGCGTCAGCGGCACGCGCACCCTCGCCGAGGCGCTGGCCCGCGCCGAGGGCGGGCCCCGGGTGCTGCTGTCGTCCTCCGCGATCGGCTTCTACGGCGACACCGGTGATCGCGAGGTGGACGAGTCCGCGCCGCCGGGCAGGGGCTTCCTGGCCGAGCTGGTGCGCGACTGGGAGGCCGCAACCGCGCCCGCCGGGGAGGCGGGCGTACGGGTGACGCCGCTGCGCTCGGGTGTCGTGCTCAGCGGCCGGGGCGGTGCGCTCGCCCGGATGCTCCCGATCTTCAAGATGGGCGCGGGGGCGGTGCTCGGCAGCGGCAGGCAGTACGTCTCGTGGATCTCGCTGCCCGACTGGGTGGACGCGGTCCGCTTCCTGCTCGCGCACGACCTGGCCGGTCCGGTGAACCTCACGGCCCCCGGACCGGTGACCAACGCCGAGTACACGGCCGCCCTGGCGAAGGCGCTGCGGCGCCCGACGATGCCGGTCCCCGCCCCGCGGTTCGCGCTGCGCCTGGCGCTCGGGGAGTTCGCGGAGGAGGCCCTGCTCGCCGGGCAGCGGGTGCTCCCCCGGCGGCTGCTCGACGCGGGCCACCGGTTCGCCCATCCCACCGTCGGCGAGGCGCTGGCCGCCGTACTCTGAAGAGTCATTGGATCCGGGAACGGGAGTGGTGGGCATGAGCCGCATCGGGCAGTCGCACATCGTCGCCATCGGGGGCGGGTCGTTCCGGCAGACCGAACGGTACGGCTTCATCGAGCCGACCGCGCTGCTGCGCTACGCCCTCGATCTGACCGGGCAGGACCGGCCCAAGCTCGGCCTGCTGGCCACCGCCACCGGCGACGACGCCGACTGGCTGCTCAAGATGTACGGCGCGTTCGCCCGCTGGGACGTCGAGGTGAGCCATCTGACGGTCTTCCCGATGCCCAACGTCGAGGACCCCCGCGAGTGGATCCTGGAGCAGGACGCCATCTACGTGAGCGGCGGCAGCGTCGCCAACCTCGCCGCGCTGTGGCGGCTGCACGGCCTGGACGAGGCGTTCGCCGAGGCGTGGCGGGCGGGGATCGTGCTGTCCGGCCAGAGCGCCGGGGCGCTGTGCTGGCACATCGGTGGCAACACCGACTCGTTCGGGCCGGCGCTGCGGCCCTGGGCCGAGGGTCTCGGCCTGCTCCCCTACTCCTGCGGCGTCCACTACAACTCCGACCCCCAGCGGCGGGCGCTGCTGCACGAGTCGGTCGCGTCGGGCGAGCTGCCCGAGGGATACGCCGCCGACGAGGGCGTGGCGCTGCACTACGTGGGCACGGAGTTCATCCAGGCCGTGACCATCGACCCCGAGGGGTACGCCTACCGGATCGAGCGGGACGGGCCCGGTGTCAAGGAGCTGCGTATCGAGCCCCGGCTGCTCACCTCTACGCTGTGAACGTGAAGGGCGATGGGAACGTGAAGGGCGTGGCCATCGTCCGCCTGGGTGTCGACGTTCCGTACGAGCAGGCCTGGACCCTGCAGCGGCGGCTGCACGCCCGGCGGGCGGCCGACGAGATCTCCGACCTGTGCCTCATGCTGGAGCACGCCCCCGTCTACACGGCGGGCAAGCGGACGCTGCCGCACGAGCGGCCGGTCGACGGCACGCCGGTGATCGACGTCGACCGGGGCGGAAAGATCACCTGGCATGGCCCGGGTCAGCTCGTCTGCTACCCCATCATCCGCATCGGCGACGTGGTCACCTACGTCCGGGCGCTGGAGGAGGTCCTGATCCAGGTCTGCGCCGACTTCGGGCTGACCGCGCGCCGGGTCGAGGGCGCCGGCGGGGTGTGGGTGCCCGGCGACCCCGCGCACGGGCTGCCCGACCGCAGGCTCGGCACGATCGGCATCCGGGTCTCCGGCGGGGTCACCATGCACGGCTTCGCGCTCAACTGCGTCAACGACCTGAGCTGGTACACCCGCATCACCGGCGACGACGCCGGAGTCACGTCGCTGTCGGCCGAGACCGGCCGGCGGATCACGGTCGACGAGGTCATCCCGTTCGCCGGCAAGCGCCTCGCCGAGGCCCTCGGCCAGGAGCCGTACGACCTGTACGAGGAGGACATCGCCTGACGGCTACGCGCCGCGGCCCTTCCGGCGGATCTCGATCTGGCGCATGTCGGTCACCGCGATCTGCAGGATCTCGTCCGGGTGGCCGTGCGCGTCCAGCGCGTCCAGTGCGGCCATCGCTCCCAGCGCGGCCTCGTCCTCGCCGTCGTCCGGCCCCGCGGGCACTGGCAGCGGAAGGTGAGGAGACAGCCGTCGTGCCAGGCGACCACGCGCGGCAGCGGATCGCCGGCGTCCGCGCCGGTCTCCTCGGCCGGCTCGGCCGCCCGCTCGTCGGTCATCCGGCGGCCGAGGTCCTCCGGCCCGGTGGTCAGCGTGGGGGCGGCCCGCATCATCTCCGGCACACGCCCGAATCCCGCGCTTTCAGGGTCTCGCCGAGGACGGCGGCCTCGGCGATACTCGCGGAATGGACGCCTCCGCACCCCCCGGCGAGCTGCGCACCGACCCGCTTCCCCGTGACGCCAGGAGACGGTTCCTCCGGCTCCGGGGCCGGCGGCTGGACCGGCCCGGCCCGGCCGCCCGGCTGCTCACCAGCGCCGTGTCGGCCGTCGTCCACGCGGTGACTGCCGCCATCCTGGCCGGCGGCGTCCTCATCATCGTCGGCTGGAAAGGCAACGTGATCGGCTGGCTGTGCGGCAGCGTGCCCATCGCCATCGCGATCTGGACCAGACCCCGGACGGTCCGGCTCCCGGACGGCGCCGAGGAGGTCACCAGGGCCGAGGCGCCGGCCCTGTTCGAGGCGGCCGACCGGATCGCCGGCGCGGCCGGGGCGGCGCCGCCCGCCGCGATCTACGTCCACGACCGCCTCTTCCAGTGCGCCTGCCTGCGGCCCGGGCTGCGACGGCGGCCCGTGTTGCTCGTCGGCCTCCCGCTGCTGCTCACCCTGACGCCGCGCGAGCGGGCCGGCATGCTCGGCGCGGAGCTCGCGCGCGACGTCAGCGGCGACCCCGGCCGGGGCCTGCTCGCCCCGTCGGCGCTCGCCACCACGGGGGAATGGCGGCACGCGCTGACGGGCGTGCGGGTGGACCGGTACCGCGACTTCGGCGATCCCCTGCTCGATGCGAGGAGCACCGTCCCGGGGGGCAGGATGGCGTCACAGGCGATCGGCAAGATCACCGGCTGGGTGCTGGTGTGGCCCCTGTTCCTCGCCGAACTCGTGCTGCGCCGGCTCGTCTCCGCCCAGTCGCAGCACGCCGTCTACTACGCCGACCAGGTCGCGGCCCGCGCCGTCTCGTCGCGGGCCGTCGCCGAGTACGTCGACGCCCTCACCACGGCGGAAAGCCGCCTCACCCCCGTCATGGCGGCCGCCAGGCGCGGGGAGACGGCCGAGGAGATCCGCCGCGCCGTGCTCTCCAGGGACGCCTCCCCCGGCCTCGTGGCCGCGCGCAGGCAGGACTCCCTCGCCGAGCAGACGAGCCGGCAGCCGGAGCCGCCGACGGCACTGCGGGCCGTCCTGCTCGAATCGGCCGGCGTCGAGGACGGCACGGTGGGCCTCGGCCCGGGCGAGTCGGACCGGATCGACGCCGAGCTGTCGCGTCACCTCGCCCGCACGGTCCGGGAGCTGTCCCGGATCACCTGAAGGCAGGTAATAAGCTGGGTTCGTGAACGAGCGTTCCGACAGGCACGCAGGCCCGCGTACGGCGCCGGGCCCCGTGCCCCCGCTCGGACCCCGGGCCCGCGGACCGCTGCCGCGGAGTGCTGCGAAGGATGTCGCATGACCGTCGCTCCTGAAGGCCGAAAGCTCCTCCGCCTGGAGGTGCGCAACAGCCAGACCCCCATCGAGAAGAAGCCGCCGTGGATCAAGACGCGGCTGCGCAACGGCCCCAACTTCAACGAGATCAAGTCGTTGGTCAAGGGCGCCGGGCTGCACACGGTGTGCCAGGAGGCGGGCTGTCCCAACATCTCCGAGTGCTGGGAGGACCGCGAGGCGACCTTCCTCATCGGCGGCGACCAGTGCACGCGGCGCTGCGACTTCTGCCAGATCGACACGGGCAAGCCCGCCGAGTACGACAGGGACGAGCCGCGCCGCGTCGCCGAGTCGGTGCGCCAGATGGGCCTGCGCTACGCCACGGTGACCGGCGTCGCCCGTGACGACCTGCCCGACGGCGGCTCCTGGCTGTACGCGGAGACCGCCCGGCAGATCCACGAGGCGGTCCCCGGCTGCGGCGTCGAGCTGCTGGTGCCGGACTTCAACGGCGACCGCGGCCAGCTCGAGGAGGTCTTCTCCAGCAGGCCCGAGGTCTTCGCGCACAACATCGAGACCGTGCCCCGGATCTTCAAGCGGATCCGGCCGGCGTTCCGCTACGAGCGCTCCCTTGGGGTCATCACCATGGCCCGCGAGGCGGGCCTCGTCACCAAGTCGAACCTCATCCTCGGCATGGGCGAGGAGCGCGAGGAGATCACCCAGGCGCTGCGCGACCTCCACGAGGCCGGCTGCGACCTGGTGACGATCACGCAGTACCTGCGTCCGACCCCGCGTCACCACCCGGTGGACCGCTGGGTCAAGCCCGAGGAGTTCGTGGAACTCCAGCAGGAGGCCGAGGAGATCGGCTTCGCCGGCGTCATGTCCGGCCCGCTCGTGCGCTCGTCCTACCGGGCCGGCCGCCTCTACCAGCAGGCCGTCGCCGCCCGCGTTGGCGAGTCTCGTTTTCATTAAGTCAGCTCGACGTTTGTATCCTTCACACCATGGCGAAAGACGCAGCGTCTCCGGGGCGCCTCAAGCAGCTCCGGATGGTCGCACAGATCATTCAGCAGGCGAACCCCAAGGGTATGCCGATCGTCTACGCGTCGGCTCTGGGCACGCTCGTCCTGTTCATCGTCCTTGGCGTGATCTTCGGCTGGACGTGGATCGTGTTCGGCGTCTTCGCCGCCGTCCTGGTCGGGATGATCGTCTTCAGCCGCTTCGCGCAGCGGTCGCAGTACTCGTTGCTCCACGGCCAGCCGGGGGCGACGTACGCGATCCTGCAGAGCCTGCGCGGCACCTGGTACGTCGAGGAGAAGCCGGTCGCGGTCAACCGCGACCAGGACCTCGTCTTCCGGGTCGTCGGATATCCGGGGGTCATCCTCGTCTCCGAGGGCCCGCCCAGCCGGGTGCAGCGCATGCTCGTCGCGGAGAAGAAGCGCGTGCAGCGGGTCGCGGTCGACGTGCCCGTCTACGACATCCAGTGCGGTGACGCGGAGGGCCAGGTCCCCCTGGCCAAGCTGCAGCGGCACGTGATGAAGCTGCCCCGCAACCTGAAGAAGGGCGCGGTGTCCGAGGTCAACAACCGGATGCGCGCGCTCACCCCGGCCATGCCGCTGCCGAAGGGCCCCATTCCCAAGGGCGCCCGGATGCCGCGCGGCCCGAAGATGCGCTGACGGCGTTGGATCTCGTGGGCAGGCGGCCGGTCTCCCGGTCGCAGACCTCCCGGGCCAACCGGGGCTGGTGGGACGGCGCGGCCGACGAGTACCAGGCCGAGCACGGCGGCTTCCTGCGCGACGACGGCTTCGTGTGGTGCCCCGAGGGGCTGGACGAGGCCGACGCCCGGCTGCTGGGCGACGTGACGGGGCGCCGGGTCCTGGAGATCGGCTGCGGCGCCGGCCAGTGCGGCCGGTGGCTGCTGGGGCGCGGCGCGGCGGTCGCCGCCGTCGACCTGTCCTACCGGCAGTTGCAGCACTCCCGGCGGATCGACATGTCCGCCGGGGTGACCCTGCCCGTCGTCCAGGCCGACGCCGAGACACTGCCGTTCGCCGACCGGTCGTTCGACCTCGCGTGCTCGGCCTACGGCGCGCTGCCGTTCGTGGCCGACGCCGGGGCGGTGCTGGCCGAGGTGCGGCGCGTGCTGCGGCCGGGCGGCCGGTTCGTGTTCTCCGTCAGCCACCCCGTCCGGTGGGCCTTCCCCGACGATCCGGGCCCGCGCGGCCTGACCGCCGACCGCCCCTACTTCGACCGCTCGCCGTACGTGGAGTTCGGCGACGACGGCGAGCCGTCGTACGTGGAGCACCACCGGACGATGGGCGACTGGGTGGGCCTGATCGCCGCCTCCGGCCTCGTGCTGACCGGGCTGACCGAGCCGGAGTGGCCGCCGGGTCACGACCGCACGTGGGGCGGCTGGAGTCCGCTGCGCGGGCGCCTGCTGCCCGGCACAGCGATCTTCCAGTGCGTGCGGGCCGCGTCGTAGGACCCGGCGAAGGGCGGCTTCGTGTTCCCCGGCCCGCTCGCATGCGTCAGGCGAAGTAACGCAGCCAGACGTACACCCAGGCCATCGTGATGCTCAGCGCGGTGACGAGGATGCCGTACCTGGTGAACTGCCAGAAGCCGATGCGGTGGCCGGTGCGGGCGGCGATGCCGATGGCGACGACGTTGGCGCTGGCCGCCACCGCGGTGCCGTTGCCGCTGAAGTCGGCCCCCAGGGCGAAGGACCACCACAGCGCCTGCCCTGTCTGCGCGTCGGGGGCCTGGGCGACCATCTCCTCGACGACGGGCACCATCGTGGCGACGTAGGGGATGTTGTCGAAGAACGCGCCGAGCACGCCGGAGCCGAACAGCAGCGCCGTGGCCGCGAGGAAGTAGTCGTCACCGAGCGCGCCGACGGCCCAGCCGCCGATCGTCGCGATGACACCGGTGTTCACCAGCCCGGCGACCATAACGAACAGGCCCATGAAGAAGACCAGCGTGCTCCACTCGACCTCACGCAGGACGTCGGACACGTCGGTGCGGGACACCAGCAGCATCACCCCGGCGCCCACCAGGGCGACGATCGACGGCTCCACGTGCACCACGGCGTGCAGGCAGAATCCGGCGACCACCCCGCCGAGCACGATCATGCACCGCACGAGCAGGCGCGGGTCGGTGATCGCCCGCCGTTCCTGCAGCGCCATCACCGCCTCGACCCGCTCGGGGTCGTAGCGGAACGACGTGCGGAAGAGCACCCGGGTCAGCAGCACGAACACCACGAAGATGACGACCACGATCGGCGCCATGTGGATCAGGAAGTCGTTGAACGTCAGCCCGGCGCGGCTGCCGATGATGATGTTGGGCGGGTCGCCGATGAGTGTCGCCGCCCCGCCGATGTTGGACGCGAGGACCTCGGCGATGAGGTACGGCTGGGCCGGGACGCGGAGCCGGTCGCAGACCACCACGGTGACCGGTGCGACGAGCATGATCGTCGTGACGTTGTCCAGGAACGGCGAGGCGACCGCGGTGATGACCATCAGCATGACCATGAGCCGGTACGGCCGGCCCTTGGATTTCTTCGCCGCCCAGATGGCGAGGTAGTCGAAGACCCCCGTCTGCTTGACGATCCCGACAATGATCATCATGCCGAGCAGCAGGAAGACGACGTTCCAGTCGATGCCCGCGGTCTCGGAGAAGAACACCTCGTCGCCGGGGATCAGCCCCAGGACGGCCATCGCGCCGGCGGCGACGAGGACCACCTTGACCTTGTGCACCTTCTCCGACGCGATGAAGACGAAGGCCGCCAGGAAGATCGAGAAGGAGACGACCGCGCTCACGTGCGGCGCCCCGGGGGTCCGGCGACGAGCGTACGGCGGGCGGAGTTCCGGCACGGCGTGCGGATGGGACGGCGCCGCGACGACGGCATGGTGAAGCGGTGAATGATCAGACCTCCGGATCAGGGAAATGCCGCAGAACGCGACGCGAACGGACGCGACGCGATCCGCGGCCGAAGAGAACGGGCGGCCCGCGACTCACCTGTGGCGGTCACTCGGAGCGCCGGACTGAGGGTGCGGGGCGGCCCGCGACGTGTTCGCGGCGGTCACTCACCCGGCGGGACGAGCGCCAGGCTGGTGAGCAGCCGCTCCAAAGTGATCGCCCCGGCCAGGGTGCCGTCGGGGCCGACGACCGCGGCGATGGGACTGCGCAGCCGCGTCATGAGGGCGGCCACTTCGAGCAGGGTCGCGTCGAGGGACACCGTCACCGGCCTGGGCGGCTGGGACGGCAGGCAGTCTCCCACCGTTATGCCGGCCAGTTCCTGCCAGAAACGGTCGGCGTGGGCCTCGTCGATGGCCCGGGCGAGCGCCGGGTCCTCCTGGTAGGCGCCGGGAACCGCGAGACGCAGGACCTGCGTGCCGGGAAGCACCCATCCCGGCCGTCCCCCGTCGTCCACGACGATCAACCCGGGCATCCGGTTCAGCACCATGATCCGTACGGCCCGGGCGACGGAGTCGTGGACGGTCACCGTCGGCAGGTTCACAACGACATCGCGCGCTTGCATCAGGGCATCACATCGATCGGGGAGGCGGACGGTTTCGGTCGTGGTCATCGGGCCGCCTCCACGAACTCGGCGAAGCGGCGTTCCAGATGGGCGAGCCGATCGAGGACGGGCCTGCTGTGCAGGATGTCGGCGAGCTGGTCGGCCTCGCGCTGGTCCAGGGTGATCGCCTGCAGCGGCGTGTCGGGCTCCGCGGAGTCGTAGACGAGAAGCCGGCGACGGCCGGACTTCTCCACGAGCACGCCGAAGCGCTGCCCGTCGCGGGTGACGCACTGGTGCACCACGGTCGCGACGCCGGGCAGGGTGGCGCGGGTCACGTCCATCTCAGCTACCTCCGATCGGTGACAGGGCCGGGATCAGGTCCCGTTCCGCGCCTGTTCCACACGGGCCTGTTCCACACGGGCCTGTTCCACACGGGCCTGTTCCACACGGGCCTGTTCCACACGGGCCTGTTCCACACGGGCCTGTTCCGCACGGGCCGCGTAGCCCTCGGCCCAGCGGACGAGGTCGGCCTTGAGCCGCACCTCGACGCGGTGCAGGTCGATGACGGCCACCTCGACGCCCCACTCGCGGGTGCGGCGGCTGATCCTCGCCGACAGGTCGCGCAGGCTCTCCCCGGTCGGCTGCGCCAGCTCCACCAGGTCGCGCTCCGCGACGTGGGCGCGGATCTCCGCCTCCGTGGCCGCGAGGGTGGCCGGTTCCGACAGGCCGGGGTCCAGGGCGTACGCGGCCGGATCCCGCACGGACGCCAGCCCGGTGCCGTTCACGGTCACCGCGACGCCGTCCGCGGTCACGGCGTCGAGCCACAGCAAATCGAGAAGAGCCGGGCCCAGCGGGACGCGTACGGCGCGGTCGGCACCCGGCAGCACGGCGGCGAGGCCGGGCTCCTTGACCGCGGCGAGGCAGCCGAATCGGAACACCACCAGTCGTTCTCCCTCCTTGACGACGCGGAGCGCGGCGACGGCCGACACGACCAGCAGCACTCCGGCCGCGACCGCCCACGCGGCGAGCGGCGCCTGGGAACCGAGGCCCGCCGGCGTCATCGCGCCCCCTCTCCGTCCCGTCGTCTCCTGTGGCTCCAGTCTTCGAGACGGCGCGGGCCACCACCATCGGGTGCGGCACCCATATCGGGAGAGGTATGACATGTAGACAGGCCCGCGCGATGGGGGGCAGCCCGCATGGACAGCGGCGTACGAGAACGAGCAGGCTGTGAGCCGTGAACGAGCGCACCGACCCCCAGACCGGCCGAGCGGCGGCCCGGGCGCGGCACCCGGCCCGCGCCCTGTTCTGGCGGCTGTTCGCGATCAACGGGCTGGTCTTCACCGTCGGGACGTTCGTGCTCGCGCTCTCCCCCGCCACGGTGTCCTCACCGGTCCTGCTCGCCGAGGTCCCGGTCCTGACCGTGGGGCTGGCCCTGATCATCACGGCCAACGCGCTGCTGATCCGCAAGAGCCTGGCCCCACTCGGCGCCCTCACCACCCTCATGCGGCGGGTCGACCTGCTGAGGGGCGGCGACCGGCTCACCGACAGCGGCAACGGCGATCTCGCCCAGCTGATCGCCACGTTCAACGAGATGCTCGAACGTCTCGAAGCCGAGCGCAGCGCCAGCAGCGCGTACGCGCTGGCCGCGCAGGAGGGGGAACGGCGCAGGATCGCACGCGAGCTGCACGACGAGATCGGCCAGAGCCTCACGGTGGCCCTGCTGTCGCTCAAGCGCGTCGTCGACCGGGCGCCCGAGGAGCTCCGGGAGGAGCTGTGCTCCGCGCAGGAGACGGTCCGGGCCAGCCTGGACGAGGTACGGCAGGTCGCCAGACGGCTGCGGCCCGGAGTCCTGGAGGACCTCGGCCTGCACAGTGCGCTGAGCGCGCTGAGCAGCGATTTCTCGCAGGCGAGCGGGATCGCGATCACCCGTGAGGTGGACCCCGCCCTGCCCGCTCTCAGCGGCGAGGTCGAACTCGTCCTCTACCGGATCGCGCAGGAGGGGTTGACGAACGTGGCCAGGCACTCGCGGGCCCGCCACGCGGAGCTGTCACTGACGCAGAAAAAGGGACAGCTCACGCTGCGCATCGCCGACGACGGGCGCGGGGGCGTCCACAAGGAGGGCGCCGGGATCCGCGGCATGCGCGAGCGCGCCCTTCTCATCGGCGCCCGGCTGACCGTCGACTCCCCGCCCGGCGGCGGCACCGACGTACGTCTGGTCGTACCCCCACACGCGGTGAAGGAGAGCTGATCCGTGGGAACCCCCAGAACCCGCATCCTGCTGGCCGACGACCACGCGCTGGTCCGGCGCGGGCTGCGGCTGATCCTCGACGCGGAGCCCGATCTCGAGGTGGTCGCCGAGGCCGCCGACGGCGCCGAGGCGGTCGAGGCCGTCCGAGCGGCGGAGATCGACCTCGCCATCCTCGACATCGCGATGCCCCGGATGACCGGGATCCAGGCGGCGCGCGAGATCTCACGGCTCGCGCCCCACGTCCGGATACTGATCCTGTCGATGTACGACAACGAGCAGTACTTCTTCGAGGCGCTCAAGGCCGGCGCGTCGGGCTACGTGCTCAAGTCGGTCGCCGACCAGGACCTCCTGGAGGCCTGCCGGGCGGCGATGCGCGGGGAGCCCTTCCTCTACCCGGGCGCGGTCACCGCCCTCATCCGCGACTACCTCCAGCGTGCCCGGCAGGGCGAGCGCATGCCGGACAGCATCCTGACGCCGCGGGAGGAGGAGATCGTCAAGCTCATCGCCGAGGGCAACTCGGCCAAGGAGATCGCGGAGACGCTCTTCATCAGCGTGAAGACCGTGGACAGGCACCGCGCGAACATCCTGCAGAAGCTCGGCATGCGCGACCGGCTCGAACTGACCCGTTACGCCATCCGCGCCGGCCTCGTCGAACCCTGACCGGGGCCTGCCGCGATGTCAGAGGTTGACCACGACCGTGCCGGCCGCACGGTCGTGCAGGCCGCGCCGGTCGCGGTCCCAGATCAGCGCGGGCACGGCGAGGCACAGCAGCAGCGTGCGGACCAGCACGCCGAGGAGGCGCGGCCGCCCGCCGTCGAGCCCGGCCACGCGGATGCCGAACAGGCGCATCCCCAGTGTCATGCCGATCGTGCCGAGGAGCAGGACGTACTCCGCGGCGAAGACCCCGAGGCCGACCGCGCCGAGGTCGTTGCCCTGCACGCGCAGCAGGCCCCCGGCGATGGCCCAGGTGCACACCAGCCAGTCGACGACGACGGCGCCGATCCTGCGCCCCCACCCGGCGACCGCCCCGGGACCCTGCTCGGGCAGGCCGAGGCGCTCCCCCGGGTAGCCCAGGTCCACCCCGGCGGCCCGCGGGCCCCCGAGCCAGGTCTGCGTCCAACGCGGCTGCCGGTCACTCATGGTTTCCCAGCGTATCGGGGAGGGTCACCGGTCTGGCGTCCGGCCGCGAAGCCGGAGATCATGGGCAGGCCATCGCATGAAATCCCGGTATGGTGAGTCGCTTCCGACCTGAGCGTTTTGGAGGGAACCGTGCGGCCGGCGGACCCCGATGACATCGACGCGCGCTTCGAGGCGCTGGTCGCGCAGTTCGACGAGGACGAGATCCGGCGGATGACCGCCGCGGCCGGGACCGCCGCGTTCTCGCCGGCACGGCGGCGCCGTCCGGCCGCGCTGGCGGTGATCGCGGGCCTGGTCGTGCTTCTGGGACTCGTCGTCGTCCTGCGGCCCGACGTCCTGGAAAGGCTCGGCGTCGTCCGCCCGTCCGCCGGAGGCGGTGAGGACGTGGTCGTCTCCGGCCCGGTGGTCGCCCGGCCCGGGCCCGTGCTCACGCCGATCCCGGACGGCGAGGAGGGCCTGTTCGACCACGGGCCGGTCCCGGCGCCGTCCGCCGGCCCCTTCGCCGGCACCCCCGCCACCGGGTACGCCGACGGCGAGCAGGGACTGGTCATGCCCGCGGCGCAGGCGATCGGCGGGCTCACCGAGGAGGAGGTCGGCCGGGCCCTGCTGCGCGTACGGCGGCTGCTGTCGGCCGCGCACCTCGACCCGGCCACGGTGCGGGGCGAGCGCCCGGAGGCGTTCGCCCGCCTGCTGCATCCCCGGCAACGCGAGGCGTTCCTGCGCCGCCTCGACGACGGCGGCCCCACCGGCACCCGGTCCTGGTTGTTCAGCCTCGCCCCAGGCGCGGCCGAGCCGGTCGGAGACGTCGTGAAGGTCTCCGGCGAGACGACGCTCGCCAAGAGGGCCGGCGGAGGCGTCACGATCACGGCGGACTACCTGTTCGTCCACCCGGTCAGCCGCCCCGGCGCGCCCCTGGTCGTGGCGAGGGTGGTCGAGCACCACAGGAGCGAGTTCTCCGCGTACCGGGAGGACGGCAAGCTCGTCGTCTGGCTGGCCACGGATAATTCGGCCCTCTTCGGCGCCAATTGCGACGCGCATGACGGTTTCGTGCATCCGCGATTCCCCGGCGACCCCCAGGGAGCGCGGCCGTCCGGCGAGCCCGTCGATCCCTACGACCGCGTCTCCGGCCTCTCCGGCGTTTCCGGCGGACCGCGCTGTCCGGCCGCGTTGGGCACCTGACCTGCGGGAAAGCCGTACGATGGGAAGCGGGGAACGGCGGGCCGACGTTATCGCCGCGACCGCCCGGGTAGCGCTTTCCCTTAACACGCGCGAAACAGTCGAGACACGGGGCGGAAACGGCACCGGCCTACTTTCGGGTTGCTAGCCCATGCCCCTGGGAGGTTCGAGAGTGTTCAACTCCGCCGATGACGTCCTCAAGTTCATCCGGGACGAGGGTGTGCAGTTCGTCGACGTCAGGTTCACGGACCTGCCGGGGACGACGCACCACTTCACCTTCCCGTCCGAGAACTTCGGCCCGAATGTCTTCACCGACGGCCTCATGTTCGACGGCTCGTCGATCCGCGGGTTCCAGGCCATCCACGAGTCGGACATGCTCCTGCTGCCCGACCCGACGACGGCCGTGCTCGACCCGTTCCGTCAGCACAAGACGCTGAACATCAACTTCTTCGTGCACGACCCGCTGACCGGCGAAGCCTACAGCCGCGACCCGCGCAACGTCGCCCGCAAGGCCGAGGAGTACCTCAAGGGCACCGGCATCGCGGACACCGTGTTCTTCGGCCCCGAGGCCGAGTTCTACATCTTCGACGACGTCCGCTTCGAGACCCGCGCCAACGCCGGCTACTACTACATCGACTCCATCGAGGGCGCCTGGAACACCGGCAAGGCCTCCGAGGGCGGCAACCTGGGATACAAGCCCCGGTACAAGGGCGGCTACTTCCCGGTCCCGCCGATGGACCACTTCACCGACCTGCGCTCGCAGATGGTCCGCAACCTCATCGACGCCGGCATCGAGACCGAGATGCAGCACCACGAGGTGGGCACCGCCGGCCAGGCCGAGATCGACTTCAGGTTCGGCACGCTGCTCGAGACGGCCGACAAGCTGATGCTGTACAAGTACATCATCAAGAGCACGGCCATCCAGGCGGGCCGTACGGTCACGTTCATGCCCAAGCCGATCTTCGGTGACAACGGCTCCGGCATGCACTGCCACCAGTCGCTCTGGAAGGACGGCGAGCCGCTGTTCTACGACGAGGTCGGGTACGCCGGTCTGTCGGACATGGCCCGCTACTACATCGGCGGCCTGCTCAAGCACGCCCCGTCGCTGCTGGCCTTCACCAACCCGACGGTGAACTCCTACCACCGCCTGGTCCCCGGCTACGAGGCCCCGGTCAACCTGGTCTACTCCCAGCGCAACCGCTCGGCCTGCGTCCGCATCCCGATCACGGGCTCGAACCCGAAGGCCAAGCGCATCGAGTTCCGCGTGCCGGACCCGTCCTGCAACCCGTACTTCGCCTTCGCCGCCATGCTCATGGCCGGCATCGACGGCATCCGCAACAAGATCGAGCCGCCGGAGCCGGTCGACAAGGACCTGTACGAGCTGCCGCCGGAGGAGGCCCGCAACATCCCGCAGGTGCCGGGCTCGCTGGAGAAGGTGCTCGACGCCCTCGAGGCCGACCACGACTACCTGCTCGAGGGCGGCGTGTTCACGCCGGACCTCATCGAGACCTGGATCGCCTACAAGCGCGAGAACGAGGTCGACCCGATCCGTCTCCGCCCGCACCCGCACGAGTTCGAGCTCTACTACGACGTGTAACCGGCGACCGCGCGGTGCGCCGCACGTCGTGGAATCGGAAGCCCGTGGGAAGGTCCTGCACCTTGCCGCGGGCTTTCCGCATTGCGCGCTCAAGGCGGCCCGAAGCCGGGCCGCACGCGCCGCCGTCACGGCACGCCGCCGCCTCCCGCCGGCGCTCCCGGCGGTCGGCTGACACCACTCCGGACGGCTGGCGCGGACGAGTCGAAGCGAGGGCACTCCGTTCCGAAGTGACGTCCGAACCTACGCATGGGTTATGGGTGATCGGGGTGGGGTGACCACGGAGAGAGGCGCACTGGCGCACTATCACTTGCTACATCGCTGGGTCGAAACCGGTCTCGTGGCGTCCCACGCGTCGATCACAATGGTCTTGAATTCCTCGGCGGCCAGCGCGTAACCGCGGTTCGGAGCATCCCTCGACCCTGCAAGAAACATTCCGGCGACCTTGCCCCCGGGAACGACCAGTGGCGCACCGCTGAGACCTGGGGCGATGTCGGCACTGGAGAGTTCGAGGATGTTCCTGTCGACTTTGCGTTTCTCGTAGATGTCCAGGCTGCTTGCCAAGATGTGTCGTTCGATCTTCATCTGCTGTACCACCTCACGCCCTGTGCCCTTCGGATAGGCGAGCGCGTAAGCATTGCCGGGCGGCGCGTCGGCGATGATGAGCGGGGGCGCGGACAGATCCGGTACGTACAGGACCGCGACGTCAACACTCGGATCGAAAGCGACGACCCGTGCCGGAAAGGCCTCACCATCGTCGGTGGTGACGCTGAGGGATCTGGTGATGCCGGCTACCACGTGCGCCGCCGTCACCACCCGCTGGGGGACGTATACGAAGCCCGTCCCTTCGATCCTCTTGAAGCACGCCGGCGCTCGTCCCGAGACGCGCACTACGCTCTGCTTTTTGCTGACGATCTCAGGAGGGAGTGTGGCCGCGCCGGCCGGCGCCGAAGCGCGGATGGGCGGCGGCGAGGAGGGGATTGTGATCGAGCACCCGCCGAGGACAAGAAGAATCGGCAAGCACAGCCAGCGCGTCATGCCTTCCATTTCTTGGAAACCCCCTGATAGATCCCCTGTCCCGGCCAAGGTCACTCTCCGGGATAGTCCATCCGATCAAGCTATCGAGGTCTGATGACGGTCATGTCACGTCGCGATGCGTCTACTCAAAGACTTTGGGCGTCAGGCAGTTCCTCTCAGGATGTTCAACCGGACAAACAGAGGTGTGAACAGTTCGGCGTGCTCGGAAGCCGAGTTCGAAACGATGGCCTTTCGCATGCGCTTCCTCCCCGACGGCATCGGGTGTGTGTAGGAGCCACACGTTCGCGTAGGGCTATTTTGTGCGGGTGAGCAGGAGACGATACGTCGCCAGGGGCGTGCCCGGCGGCTACCGGATCTGGGACAACAAGGCCCGCCGCTGGTGGGGTGACCTCTATGAGCTCTGCCCCGACGACCTTCTGAACGAATTGAACGGCAGCAAGAACAGCGAGAAGATCACGGCACTGCTTCAGCGATACCGTGTTCAGAAGCGGTAGCGGGCAAACTGTGTACGGCAGCGAAGGACGTCCCCTCCCACAGGCATACACGGCCGAGCCGCACCCACTCGGAGGGCCCTCTACGTCGTGACCGGCTCCGGTTCGCAAGCAGGGCGTGCACCAGTGCTCAGGTTCGACGGTCCTGCCGACCTAATTCTGGTGCCATGCATGATCTGGCCGGTTAGGTTGAGGGGTCCGCGAGAAGGCTGGCCGAGGAATTGGACGAGTTCAACGCACACATCGTCGGGACCATCGACGTCGTGCGAGAGTTCCGGCCCGGCCAGGAGAAAGGGTGAGACGACGTCAAGGTCGTGGACGGCGCCAGGTCGGCCGGTACGGGCGCGTCCTCCCCATGACCAACCGCGCGGCAACCCTGCGCCCCCGGCGCCGGTTGGGCCAGGCAGTGGTCGCGAGGTCGGCCTGCGCGCCGTCGTCGCCGCTCGGGAGGGCTTCGAGACGGCCCCGGTCTGCTCCCCTGTCTCACTGCTCGAAGGTCGGCCGGGCGTCCTCTCTGATGACCTCCACCATGTCGTCGAACTCCGGCAGGCCACCGGCGGGAGCGCGGACGGCAGCGGTTTGAGACGGTTTGGGTGCCGTTATGGTCGCGGCCGCACCCCACGACTGGATTTCGGTTCTGACGCCACTCCTGCTGAAGGGCCTTCTCTGCCCTTGGCTGGTCCAGCTTGAAGTGACCAAGTAGGGAAGGCCCCGCCTGTCGAAGGTGATGCTCCACCTCAGGACCAGATTCGCGTAAGCGGGGTCGGGTCCTTTCCCCGCCACCTCCCGGAACGTGGGTGAGAGCCGGTAGAGCTCGGCGAACGTGGTGGTGCCGTCGTAGAAGCCGGTCACCTTGAGGTCCGGGGTTTTGCCGGCGGGATTCGGCAGGTTGAACTTCCGCCTGTCCGCATGAGCGATCAGCGCCCTGAGCGTCGCGATCTCGAAGATGTTGACGACCTGGTCGCCGAAGGCCGTGGCTCCGGCGGTGCGCTTGCCGCGCGCCGCCCAGGTCTTTCCCTTGGGCAGGCCCGCGGTCCACAGGCGCCCCGTGCTGTAGAACCGGCCGTCCGTGTTGACCCAGCGATGCGGCTGAGTCTGCGCGATCAGGCTCTGCGAGACCAGATCGCCTTCGGCGGCACGTTCCTTCGCCAGCGGAAGATCATAACGGTTGAATTGCACCTGGCGGGTGATTCCCGCAGCGGCGACGCCACGCCTGCCGAGAAGCAGCGTTCCGTTCTGCAGCACGTTGAAGCGGTACGGATTGGATTGGTGACCGTCATATTTGCTCCTGGCCCCGAGAAAAGCGCCTCCGTACTCTGTGAACCTGACGCTCGCGCCCCTGGCCAGCTGGTTCTGCACGGCTCGGACCACATCGGGGACGGCGGCTTCGGCCACGGCCGGGACGGAGAGCGTCGCCGCCGAACCGACGAGTACAGCGGATAGGAGAGCTGGTAATCGGCGCATGAACATATTCCTTCGACAAATCGGACCATAACGATCTTCAGTGGTCCCGCAGCGTAGCATTTCGGCAGGCGAGCACGACTCGGTTACGCCGGATTTCCTCCGGCCGCCCATCCACGGCCACGTGCCCGCCGATGTGCGACCACCGCTCCGGCGCGAGCCGAATGTTCAGCGGGCCCTTTCCCTGAGCCGCCGCTCGAACTTTTCGGGGTCGAGATAGTACTCATACATTTCGGTCGTGGTCTTGACGACGACGGGATCCCCGATGGGCGCGGGCCAGATCTGCAGGTAGTGGTCGTCGGCGGCGTCCTGCGTGCCCTCGGAATCCAGGCCCTTGACGTGATACCGGATGCGATAAGCCCCCGGCCCTGCCGGGAGAGCGGGCAGGGGGTGCATGACATGCTCGTCGAAGCTGAACCCGGTCAACTCCAATCGGCCCGATCCGGACACGTAGCTGACCTCCACGATGTCCTCATAACCCTCTCGGTCCGCCCCCGGATCCCGGTCGGCGACCGTCACGGTGAAATCGGCCGGCCCCCACTGGTGGGTGATGCGCAGGGTGACGCAGCTCTTCTCGACCTCGATGATCCCGGCGGAGTGGGCCGGTGTCTCCACGTCTTCGATGGATTCCCCGTCCGCCAGGTAGGCGGTACCGCAGTCCTCCACCTCGACCTGCAGGCGTACGGTTCGCTGGTGATCGTCGCGCATGAGCGGGATCGTAGACACCGCCACCGACAAGATCGGTCGTGGAGAGGTAACCGGTTGACGTGCGGCACTTCCGGCGGGCGGGTGCGTGTCACGGCTCCCGGTGACGGCGGAAGCGTCACTTCGTCAGGGCGGGGGTTCTGCGCAGCAGGAGCGTCAGAGCGCCGGTGGCGGCGAGCAGGAGCACGGCGAGCGCGACGACGCCCGACCACCCGGCGTCCGTCCAGGCGCGGCCCGCGAGGCTGCCGAAGACGGAGGACCCGAGGTAGTAGGTGAACAGGTAGAGCGAGGCGGCCTGCCCCGTGGACGCCCCGCCCGCGTACGCCCGGGCCGGGACCCATCCGCTGGCCACCCCGTGGACGGCGAAGAACCCCGCGGTGAAGAGCGCGAGGCCGGCGACCACGACCGGCAACGAGGACGGCAGCGTGGCCAGGACGCCGGCCACGGCCAGCAGGCAGCCCAGCGGCGTCACGGTCCGGCGTCCGTGGGCGTCGGCCAGCCGGCCGAAGACCGCGGAGCTGAAGGAGCCCACAGGGTAGACGAGGAACATCAGGCCGGCGGCGCCGAGACCCAGGTGGAACGGCGCGCCCGCGAGCCGGAAGCCCAGGGTGTTGAACACCGCGACCAGGGCCCCCATCGAGCAGCCGCCGATGCCGTACAACGCCAGCAGCCCGCGGTCCGACAGCGCGCGCAGGCTCCCGCGCAGGAGTGCACGGACGCCGGCCGGAGCCGCGACGAAGCGCCGGGAGGCCGGAAGCAGCACCCGTACGGTCAGGGCGCACAGGAGGCCGAGGACGGCGGCCGCGGCCAGGGCCCAGCGCCAGCCGGCGGCCTGGGCGACGCCGCCGGTCAGGAGGCGGCCGGCCATCCCTCCGAGTGCCGTGCCGCCGACGTACAGACCGGCGGCGCGGGCGTGCGTGGACGGGTGCAGTTCCTCGCGCAGGTAGGCGGTGGCGACGGCGGGGAGCCCGGCCAGCGTGACGCCCTGGAGCAGCCGCAGGACCATGAGCGCCGGCCAGCCGGGCGCCAGCGCGCACGCCGCCGCGACGACGGCGGACACCGTCAGCGACAGGTGGATCAGCCGGGTGCGTCCGACGACGTCGGACAGCGGACCCGCCACCAGCAGCGCGACGCCGAGCCCGAGCGTGGTGAGCGACACGCTCAGCGTGCTCTCCGCGGTGGACACCCCGAACTGCGCGGCGAGCTCGGGCAGGATCGCCTGCGTGCTGTAGAGCAGCGCGAAGGTCGCGACCCCGGCGGCGAACAGCGCCACGACGACGCGCCGGTACCCGGTGGTCCCCGGCAGGTGTCCTTCCACCGCAGCGGTCTCAAGAACAGCGGTCACCCCCACGACTGTGCACTCCCTGGGGATATGCGTCCAATGCGATGGAAGGCCGGATTCGATGCGTCATGCGTATGATGCGGGCATGCTGCTCCGGGACCTGTCCTGGCTGGTCGCCCTCGCCGACCACCAGCACGTGACCGACACCGCCGCCGTCCTCCGTACCAGCCAGCCGACGCTCTCCCGCGCCCTCGCCCGGGTGGAGGCCGAGCTCGGCACCCGGGTGTTCGAACGCGCGCCCGACGGCGTGCACCTGACGCCCAACGGGGCGGTCGTGGTGGCGGCCGCGCGCGACCTCACCGCACGCTACGAGCAGCTCCTCGCCGACCTCCGGAGCCTGCTCGACCCGGACACCGGCGTGGTGCGCCTGGCCTTCCTCGACTCCATCGCCACCTCTCTGGTCCCCCGGCTGCTGCGCTCCTTCCACGAGTACGCGCCCCGGATGCGGATCCTGTTGCGCCAGGAGCCGGCGCACGAGATCGTGCGGGACCTGCGCACGGGGGCCGCCGATCTCGCGATCGTGTCCCCGCGCCCGTCGGGGGACTTCGGCTGGCACCCGCTGCAGGAGGAGCGGCTGGTGCTCGTCGTGCCGCCGAGCCACCGGCTGCGCGACCGGAAGGAGGTGGAGCTGCGGGAGCTGGCGGACGAGGAGCTCGTCACCACGCCGGTCGGCTTCGGCTACCGGGCCCTGGTCGACGCGCTGCTGCGCGACGCCGGGGTGTCCCCCGCGGTCTCCTTCGAGAGCCAGGACCTCGCGACCATCGAAGGCCTGGTCGCGGCCGGGCTCGGCGTGGCCGTCGTCCCCGAGCCCTTCGCCGGTCAGTCCGGGACCGTCGGCGTCCGCATCGCGGCCGGGGCCGCCCGGCGCACCATCGGTCTCACGTGGCGTACCGACCACGCCCTGGCCGCCCCCGCCGTCCGGTTCCGGGACTTCGTCGTGGCGCCCGCCCTACCATGACCGGATGCGCGAGGCCGGCTCGAAGCCGTACTGGAACACCAACGTCGCCCGGCATCCGGGCATCCTCCGCGCCGTACCGGAGGGGTGCGGCGACGCGCTGGACGTCGGCTGCGGCGACGGCCTGCTCGCGCGGAGGCTCACCGGCCGGGCCAAGCGCGTCACCGGCCTCGACAGGTCACCGGAGATGATCGCCCGCGCCCGCGAGCTGTCCGCCGGGCGGCCGGAGCTCACCTTCGTCGAGGGCGACTTCCTCACCGCCGCCCTGCTCGTCAGGGGCTACGACTTCATCTGCTCGGTGTCCGCGATCCACCACATGGACTTCGACGCCGCCCTCACCCGGATGCGCGAACTGCTGCGGCCCGGCGGCACGCTGGTGGTGGTCGGGCTGGCTCGTGAGGCGTCCCCGGCCGAGTGGGCGGCGACGATCGCGGCCGCCCCGGTCGTACGGATCACCAAGGTGCTGCGCCGCGCGCGGGAGCCCGAGGGGATGCCGGTGGCCGTACCGCGGATGAGCTACGGGCAGGTGCGGGCCGCGGCACGGCGGTTGCTGCCCGGCGTGCGCTACCGCCGGCACGTGCTCCGCCGATACTCCCTCACCTGGACGAAGCCCGAGTAGGCGACACCGCGAGCCGGCCGTCACGGTCGCACGGGACGCTCCGGCTCACCGGTCAGCGCCCCGCCTCGCCCGTGCGCAGGAACTCGGGCCGCGAGCGGTCCCAGCCCGGCACGTCCAGCGCGTTGAGCGCCGCGACGATCCGCTTCTCCTCGTAGACGAAGTGCGTCTCCATCAGCGCGGCCAGGCTGTCCAGCTCGCGGCGGACCTCCGCCGGGTCCGCCGCCTGGTCCAGCCGGCCGACCAGGTCCCGAAGGCGCCGCAGGCAGTCATCCACCAGGCGGTGGTCGCGGCGCAGTTCCTCCAGCACCGGGCGCAGCTCGGGGAACCGCCGGGCGAGTTCGGGGAACGCCCCGTCGTCCTCACCGGTGTGGTGGCGGTCCAGCGCCGAGCAGAAGGCGAGGCAGTGGGCCCGCAGTTCGCGGGGGCGGGCGCCTCCGGCGAGGTGGGCGTCGATGTCCTCGCGCAGCGCCGCGAGCTCCTCGCGGAGCCAGATGTGCACGTCGATCAACTGGTTGCCGAACGCCCTCAGGCGTCCATGCGATGTCGTCAAGGTCGTCCCTTGTACCGGCGCCTCCATGCCCTCGGCGGTCTCCTTGCCGGGTGCACCGCGACGCTGGGAGAGGGTCTATCACCAGGCCGCCCGACGCGTCAACGGTGCGGGGACCGGCGGTAGCGGACCTCGGTCAGCGGAAAGCCGTCCGACTCGTCCCGCTGCACGGCCCCGTCGGGGCGCCAGCCGCCGCGCTCGTAGAACCGCCGGGCCCGGCTGTTCCCCTCGACGACCCAGAGAATGGCCTGCTCGTACCCGGCGGCGGCGAGGCCGTCCAGCGCGGCGGACATGAGCCGCCCGCCGACCCCGGCGCCCCACACCTCGGGCACCAGGTAGATCGCCGAAACCTCCGCCACCGAGGCGGGGTCGACGTCGTCGTCCCGGCCGGGGCCGAACGCGGCGAATCCGGCGACGGAGCCGTCCACCTCCGCGACGAGGACCTCCGTACGCCGCGGGGACTCACCCAGGAGCCGCTCCCACACCGGCAGGCGCATGGCGGGGGTGAGGCCGTCGAGATGGGCCTGGGGCATCAGCCCGGGGTAGGCGGCCTGCCACGACCGTACGTGTACGGCGGCGATCGCCCCGGCGTCCGCCGGTTCGGCGCGTCTGATGATGATGCACGCTCCTTATCCGCTTTCGGCCGCCGGTCCCGGCACCGGGTAATACGTCTCGCGGCACGGCCGGGCGAGCGACGGCTCTCCATAATGCGCCGCATCGTACGCAAAGGGCGAATCGTTATTGCTAAAAGCCTTTTGCGCGCACTTTGCTCTGGTTTACCCTCGTCGTCCGTGAAACTCGCCATCATCGCGCTCGCCGGTTCGGTGACGCTGGGGCTCGTCCCTGCCGTCTCCTCCCCTGCCGCCGCCCACCCCATCAAGAACAGCACCCTCACCGGCAACCGCCTGTACAAGGCGGGGCCTCTGCCGACCACCTCCTGCCGGGAACGTCCGGTGAAGAAGAACGACTCGGCGTCGGCCAAGAGCTATCTCGCCGGTGTGCTCAAATGTGTCGACCGCACCTGGACCGCCCAATTGCGTGAGGCGGGCCTGAAGCGGTCCCGGATGAAGCTCACCTACGCCGACAAAGTGCCGGCGAAGTTCTGCGGCCTGAAGTGGCGCAAGGACGATTTCAACGCCTACTACTGTGACGAGACCCATACGCTCCTGATCGTGCTCTCGAAGGAGCTCCTGGAGGATCCGGGGGACCTCTTCCTGTTCAACCTGGTGGCGACGTACTACGGGGAGCACGTGCAGAACTCCGCCGGCATCTACCGGGCCTGGATCAACCTCGACTCCCGGAACAAGGCCGAGCTCGCCGAGCAGAACCGGCGCTACAACCTGCAGGCCTACTGCTTCGGCGGAGCCTTCATCCACAGCGTCTGGAAGTCCCTCCACCGCGGCCCCGAGGACTGGGACGACCTGCTCTACTACCTGCGCGGGTGGGCGGGCAAGGACGGCGGCAGCAGGAAGTCGATCACCTACTGGGCCGGCGCCGGGTTCAAGTCCGGCGACCCCGGCTCCTGCAACACCTGGGCCGCGCCGTCCTCGAAGGTGGCGTGACGCGTGCTGCGGCATCGGCCGACCGGGCCGGCAGCCGGTCCGGTCAGCCGGTGCGACTCGATCGCCGGCCCGTCGTGACCTGACATTTCGCGGCGCTGTTCTGTCGTATCGGTGAGAACCCGGACTTGCACACCGAATCGAAGGGATGGGTGACGATGCCCACGCGACGCGAGGAAGACGAAGCCACGATCAGGCGGCAGATCGGCAGGATCGTCGAGGGGATCCGGGCCGGGGATCTCGAGGGCCTGCGGCGGCTCTACGCGACGGACGTCGTGTCCTTCGACGTCGAGCCGCCGCTGCAGCACGTGGGGATAGACGCGAAGTTGAAGAACTGGGCCAACGTGTTCGGGTTCTTCCAGGAGGTGGATTACGAGGTTCGCGACCTGACCCTCACGGTGGGCGATGAGGTGGCGTTCGGTCACTGCTTCGGCCGGCTCAGCGGCACGCTGAGGAACGGGACCGCGACGAGCGGCATGTGGGTCCGGGGCACTTTCTGCTTCCGGAAGACCGACGGCGAATGGTTGATCGCGCACGACCAGGTCTCCGTGCCGCTCGACATGGCGAGCGGCCGGGGAGTGACCGACCTCGAGCCCTGACGCGGGCGGTGCCGCCGGTGACGCCTCGGTCCGCGCTGACCGCGGCGGCACCGGAGCCGCGTATCCATGGCAGACGGACCGGGTTCCCGCCGCCGCCCGTCAGGAGGGGGTCGAGCCGGAGGTCCGCGCGCGAAGGCCGCTCACGCGGCGCAGGATGTCCCACCAGAACGGCGCGCCGAACAGCAGGGCCACCAGGGTGATGAGGAATCCCGGCCAGTGGCCCGGCGACGTGAGCCGGCCCCACCAGTCCCCGCCGCGCCAGGCCCAGGCCGGGCCACCGGAGGCGTCCATCGTGACGCTCACCGGGGCGTGCGTGAAGATCTGCACGAACGCCGGAGTGCTCAGCACGTCGGTGACGCACGCGTAGGGGTCCCGGCCCGGCTCGCACTGCTCGCGCAGGGGCTCCAGCGCCTGCGTGCCGGACTGGCCGAACGCGGTCACCGCGCTGCGGTAGGCGTTGTCACGCAGCAGGCTCTTGCCGTACTCCAGGGAGTCCATGCTGAACACCAGCGTCACGACGAGGCCGAGCGCGACGAGGACCCAGCGGACGTAGCGGCGGTAGAGCAGGCTGAGCCGCTCCATCTCGCCGTCGAACCAGTCCTCCACGCCCCGCCGGAACGCCTCCAGGTCGTGACTGGCCCTGTCCCACACGGCCTTGAGCGGCCGGGAGAAGGGGCTCTTGAGCGCGTCGAGGTCCCGCATGAGGGTCTCCACGCCGCCGTGCTCGGTGGCGATCTCCAGGACGGCGACGGCGAAGCGCGCGGGCGGGATGTCGGCGATGCTCGTCCGCCCGCGCTTGGCGTGGTCGATCTCCTGCAGGCGCTCGTGGAGCAGCTCGGCCATCGACTTGCCCTGGCCGGGCGGAAGCACGGCCGACACGTCCGCGGCGAGGACGGCCGCCTCCACGGGATCGGCCTGCTCCGCCGGATGCGCGGGGTCGACCCGCGCGTCCGAGGGGACCGGGTCCGCCGCCATCTGCTCGGCGGCCACGGAGCCCGCGGCGGCGGCGAGCGGCGGGCTCTCCACGGGCGGCGGCTGGCGGCTGAAGGCGGGCCGCGGGTCCCGGCCGAACGGCAGCCGCGCGAACACCCCCATGACACTGGCGGGCAGGCGCGAGCGGCCCTCCTCCGGCGTGACCGCCTGCGTCGGCCGCGGCCTCGCCCCGCGCCCGAACCTCTTCAGCACGTCGAGGACGCGGTCGAGCCGGGAGGTCCCGTCCGACGTCTCCGCGCCGTCGAGGGTGTCGCGCAGGTACGCCCACAGGAACTTGCTGCGGATACCGAGCAGCCTGACGATGCCCTCGTTGACGCCGCTGACGAGAAGCGACAGCAGCAGGAAGGCCAGGACCAGCCCGATGGCCAGATCGGCGTAATACGAGATCAAAGAGATCACCCGTACCGTTGATACAGCGTGCCCCCTGCAAGGGCAATGCTTTCCGCGACCCTCAATCTTGATCAAACGGCCCGGGCGCGATTGGACAAATGGATAAGATCAGATAAAACCACGTCCCTTTGGAGTACGGCAATGGCCGACGAGACGTCCCCTCCCACGAGGCTCAACACCTCGGTGCCCCATCCCGCCCGGGTGTACGACTACTGGCTGGGCGGCAAGGACAACTTCGCGGCCGACCGCGAGGTCGCGGAAGCGGTCAAGTCCGCTTCCCCCGGGGTCGTCCAGGGAGTCCGGGACAACCGCGCTTTCCTCGGCCGGGCCGTACGGTTCCTCGCGGAGGAGGGCATCACCCAGTTTCTGGACATCGGCACCGGCATCCCGACCCGGGGCAACACCCACGAGGTCGCCCAGGCCGTGAATCCGGCGGCCAGGGTCGTCTACGTCGACAACGATCCCATCGTGATGGTCCACGCCCGCGCGCTGCTGCGCAGCGCGCCGGAGGGCAGGACCGCCTACGTCGAGGCCGATCTGCGCGATCCGGACGCCATCCTGGAGCATCCGGACACGCTGGCGACGCTCGACTTCGGCCGGCCGATCGGCCTGGTGATCGTGGGCACGCTGATGTACATCAAGGACGAGGACGACCCGTTCGGCGTCGTCAAGCGCTACACCGACGCGCTCGTGCCCGGCAGCTACCTCGCCGTCTCCCACGTCACCGGCGACTTCGCCCCCGAGAGCCTGACGGCCTTCGCCGAGGCGTACAACGCCGGGTCCGTACCGCTCGTCCTGCGGACCGGCGCCGAGATCAGCCGGTTCTTCGAGGGCTTCGAGCTCGTGGAACCCGGCCTGGCCGCGCTCGGCGAGTGGCGTCCGGCCCCGGACGACGTCCCTCTCCCTGCCGACCACGTGCACGGCGCGTACGGGGTCGTGGGCCGCAAGCTCTGACCGGCCCACTCCCCCGCGCTCAATCCTCGTAGAAGACGCGCTCGACCACGGTCCTGGCCCGCCGGGTGGCGCGCCGGTAGTCCTCGATGAAGTCCTCGGTGCCCTCCGGCGGATAGCCGAGGGCCCGCGCGAGCAGCACGCGCTCCTTCACCGGGGTGGGGATGCTGTCGGCCGCCCGGCCGCGCACCAGCATGAGGGCGTCGCGGATGCGCGAGGCGAACAGCCACGCCTCCGCCAGCACCGCCTCGTCGGCCGGGTCGAGCAGGCCCTCTCCCGCCGCCGCGCGCAGCGCGTCCAGGGTGCGCGTGGTGCGCAGCGCCGGTACGGCTCCCGCGTGCCGCAGCTGGATCAGCTGGGCCACCCACTCCACGTCGCTCAGCCCGCCCCTGCCGAGCTTGGTGTGCAGGGCCGGGTCGGCCCCGCGCGGCAGCCGCTCGGCCTCCATCCGGGCCTTGAGCTTGCGGATCTCGCGTACGGCGTCGGCGGAGATGCCCTCGGCCGGGTAGCGCAGCGGCTCGACGAGCGCGACGAACTCGCGGCCGAGCTCGGCGTCGCCCGCGCAGAACCGGGCCCGCAGCAGCGCCTGGGCCTCCCAGTGCGAGGCCCAGCGGTCGTAGTAGGCCCGGTAGGAGGCGATCGTCCGCACGAGCGGCCCCTGCCGCCCCTCCGGCCGCAGGCTCGCGTCGATCTGCAGCGGCGGATCCGGGGCCGGCAGCGCGAGCAGCCTGCGCGTCTCCTCGGCGACCGCGTGCGCGGCGTCGGTCGCGTCCCGCTCGGCCACCCCCGGCAGCGGCGCGTGCACGAACATGACGTCGGCGTCGCTGGCGTAGGAGCTCTCCAGGCCGCCGAGGCGGCCCATCGCGATCACCGCGATCCGGGTCGGGAACGCGGCCCGCCGCTCCAGCGTGACCTTGTTGATCGCCGTCTCCAGCGCCGCCTGGATCGTGACGTCGTTGAGGGACGAGAGCGCCTGGCCGACCGCCTCGATGTCGATCAGCCCGGACAGGTCGGCGCAGGCCGTGCGGAGCAGTTCCCTGCGGCGCAGGGCCCGGACGGCGGCGACGGCGGTCTCGGCGCTCCCCGCGTGGCGGCCCACCGCGGCGGCGGCCTCCGCGGCGAGCGTCGCGGCGGGCCGTACGGCCAGCTCGGCGGGAGAGCCCAGCATCGCGACGGCCTCGGGCGCGTGCAGCAGCAGCCCGGTGACGTAGCGGCTGGTGCCGAGCAGGTGGGCGAGCCGCTCGGCCACGGCGGTCTCGTCGCGCAGCAGGCGCAGATACCAGGGCGTGGTGCCGAGCTTGTCGCTCACCTGGCGGAAGCCGAGCAGGCCGGCGTCGGGGTCGGGGGCGTCGGCGAACCAGCCGAGCATGACCGGCAGCAGCGTCCGCTGGATGGCCGCGCGGCGGGAGACGCCGCTGGTGAGCGCGGCGATGTGGCGCAGCGCGCCCTCGGGGTCGGCGTATCCGAGGGCCTCCAGCCGCGCGGTGGCCGCGGCCGTGGACAGGCGGGCCTCGGTCTCCGGCAGCCGGGCGACGGCCTGCAGCAGCGGCCGGTAGAACAGCTTCTCGTGGAGCCGCCGCACCTCCAGCGCGTGCCGCCGCCAGGTGGTGGTGAACTCCCCCACCGGGTCGGTGGTCATGCCCAGCCCCCTGCCGAGCCGCCGCAGGTCGGCGGTGTCCGACGGCACCACGTGGGTGCGGCGCAGCCGGTGGAGCTGGAGCATGTGCTCGACCTGGCGCAGGAAGGTGTAGGCCTCGGCGAGCGACTTTGCGTCGTCGCGGCCGACGTAGCCGCCTCTGGAGAGCGCGGCGAGGGCCGACAGCGTGGCCCGGCGGCGCAGCAGCGGGTCGGACCGGCCGTGCACGAGCTGCAGGAGCTGGACGGCGAACTCGATGTCCCGCAGGCCGCCCGGCCCGAGCTTGATCTGCCGGTCGGCCTCGCCCGCGGGCACGTGCGCCTCCACGCGGCGCCGCATGGACTGCACGTCCTCGACGAACTTGGGCCGGGCCGCGGCCTGCCACACCAGCTCGTTGACCGCGGCCACGTACTGCTGGCCGAGCTCCAGGTCGCCGGCGACCGGTCGTGCCTTGAGCAGCGCCTGGAACTCCCAGGTCTTGGCCCACCGCCGGTAGTAGGCCAGGTGGCTCTCCATGCTGCGCACGAGCGGGCCCATCTTGCCCTCGGGGCGCAGGTTGGCGTCCACCTCCCACAGCGCGCCCTCGGGGGTGCTCGCCGAGCAGGCCCGCATCATGCCCTGCGCCAGGCGCGTGGCGGTCTGCAGCGCCTTGGTCTCGTCCACGCCCTCCTTGGGCTCGGCCACGAAGACGACGTCGACGTCGGAGATGTAGTTCAGTTCGCGGGCGCCGCACTTGCCCATGCCGATCACGGCCAGCCGTACGTCGCCCGCGTCGGCCACCTCGGCCCTGGCGATCGCGAGTGCGGCCTCCAGCGCGGCCGAAGCCAGGTCGGCCAGCGCGGCGGCGACCTCGGCGAGCGTGCACTCGCCGGTCACGTCCCGCGTGGCCAGGTGCAGCAGGCGGCCGCGGTAGGCGACGCGCAGCGCGTCCATCGCCGGGCCCGGCTCGGTGGCCGTGGTCCCCCCGGTCGCGTCCGCGGCCACCGGCTCGGCGTCGTCCGGGTCCGCGCCGACCGCGAGCAGCATCTCCTCACGCAGCTCGCCGGTCGCGGGCCACCGGGTCCACCCCGTCGAGGCCAGGCACTCGGGGTGCCGTACGACGTGCTCGCCGAGCGCCGCGCTGAGCCCGAACACGCCGAGCAGCCTGCGGCGCAGGTCCGGGTCCGCGCGGAACGCCCCGAGCACGCTCGGGTCCCGCTCGACCAGCCGGCTCAGCGTGGTGAGCGCCAGGTCCGGGTCGGCGGCCCGGACGAGGTCGTCGAGCAGCGCGAAGTCGCCGACCGCCTCGGGACCGAGCTCGTCGAGCAGCCTCTCGGCCCGCGCGCCGTCGGCGAATCCGAGCGCCGCCAGGCGCCCTGCCGTCGTCTGTATCCGAGGCGCGGCGTTCACCGTTCCTTCCTCCACCCCGACGTCGATCACGTCGGCCCCCCGAGACAAACCCTCCCAGTAACGGTACACATGGGATGGAAGCCTCCTCGCAGAGATCGGTCCCCTCCGGGGAGCCGATCTTGACCGTCCGGCCCGGCGCGTGCCGGGCTCAGGCGCACACGCTAACCCTCAGGGTTGTGCGCGTCCTTAGCGGTTTCTCTGCGTAATCATCCCATCACGCGTTTTGGCCGCGCACCCGCGCACCGGCGCGCCGTCGGCCCAGGGAGGTCAGGACCGGGCGACCAGGGCCGCGAACGCCTCGGCCAGCGGCCTCCACGTGCGTCTCAGCTCGTCCTCGGCCGACTCGACCCGCGCGTTCAGCTCCGCGGCCCGCTCCGGCGGCAGCGCGCCGCCGGCGGTCCAGGAGGCGAAGATCGCGGGCGTGGCCTCGGGGTGGAACTGCACGGCCCAGGCGCGGTCGCCGAGCCGGTACGCCTGGTTGGCGTACATCGTGCCGGCGGCCAGCCGTACCGCGCCCGCGGGCAGGGACGTCATGGCGTCGTAGTGGTACTGGACGGCCCTGACCCGGCCACCGGGAAGCCCGGACAGCCCGGACAGTACGGACAGCCCGGGCAGCGCGGACAGCAGCGGGTCGGCGGCGGCCGCGGGCAGCGGCTCGATCTCCCCCAGCCCGATCTCCAGGCCCGCCGCGCCGCGCTCGACCGTGCCGCCGCAGGCCATCGTCATGAGCTGGGCGCCGAGGCAGACGCCGAGCGTCGGCACGCCCTCGTCCACGGCGCGCGCGAGCAGGTCCCTGGTGGCCGGGAGCCAGCCGTACCCCTCGTCGTCCCACGCCGCCGCGGAGCCGCCGAGGACCAGCAGCCCGGCGGGGGCACGGCCGGGCACCGGCTCCCCCTTGTACGGCCGGACGACCTCCGCCTCGACACCCGCGGCCTCCAGCCAGCCGGCGAAGAAGCCCAGGCCGGCGTCGGCCTCGTGCTCGATGACGATCAGACGTTCACCCATGGGGCAGAGCTTAAAGACGCATATCGGGACAGGCGATACCTGAGAGGGTCGTACCGTACAGTCCCCCCATGAACATCGACGAGGTCGCCGTCCCCGGCGGACGGCTGCGGATCGCCCGGTTCGGCGGCGGTCCCCGCGTGATCATCGCGGCGCACGGCATCACCGCCTCCCTCATGGCGTGGCGGGGTGTGGCCGAGGCGCTGCCGCCCGGCTGGTCGCTGGTCGCCGTGGACCTGCGCGGGCGCGGCCACAGCGCCGGCCTGCCCGGCCCGTACGGCCTGGACCGGCACGCCGAGGACCTGGAACGGGTGGCGGAGCACGTCGGCGCGGACGGCACGAGCGTGCTCACCGGCCACTCGATGGGCGCCTACGTCGCGGCCCTGCACGGCGCGCGGCGGCGCTACGCCCGGGTGGTGCTCGTGGACGGCGGCCTGCCGCTGCCGCTGCCGGACGGCGCCGACCCCGACGAGGTGCTGGAGGCGACGCTCGGCCCGGCCATCGCCCGGCTCTCCCAGACCTATCCGAGCGTGGAGGCCTACCTCGGCTTCTTCCGCGCCCATCCCGCGCTCGCCCGGGACTGGTCCCCGCTCGTCGAGGAGTACGTCCGCTACGACGCCACCGGGCCGGACGGAGCCGTCCGCTCACGCGCCCGCGAGGACGCCGTACGGCAGGACGGCCGCTGGCTGCTCACCGAGCACGAGGCGATCATGGCGGCCCTGAAGGCCGTGGAACCGGCTCCGCTCCTGCTCCGCGCGCCGCGAGGCCTGCTCAACCAGGACGTCGGGATGCTCCCGGACGACCTCACTGCGCGGTGGGCGGCGGAACTGCCCGGCCTGCGCGACGAGGTCGTGCCGGACTGCAACCACTACACGATCCTGTTCGACCCCCGCTGCGCCGCGGTGGTGGCCGCCCGCCTCACCGGATGAGAACCGCCGGGCGGTCACGGGTCACCCGCGGCCGCCCGTGGCGAAGTCACCGGGCGAATTCACTGGGCGAAATCACCGGGCGGGATCACTGGTGTCGGATCACTGGCGGGGCAGGATCCAGGTGGCCCTGGCGGCGGCGACGAGCGTGCCGTCCACCTCGTAGACCGCGCTCGTGCCGAACAGCTTGCGGCCGTCGCGGCCCTCGGCCCGGGCCACGACCGAATACCTGCCCATCGGGTAGACCCGGCGGAAGACCTGCCCGGTCAGCCGCCCGAGCAGCGGCGGCTGGATCGGCTCGCGGTCCGGGAAGCTGCGGTAGTGGGCCCATCCGGTGGCGCAGTCCAGCGCCGCCCAGACGATCGAGTCGGGCACCACGCCCTGCTCGTCGGTCACGTTGAACGGCACCCGCCAGCCGGCGGCCACGAGCTCGGCGCCCGCCGCCGGGTCCTCCACCGCGCCCTCGACCGGGTCCTGCACGGGGCCGGGGAAGATCCGCAGCCCGTCACCCGGCTCGCGCAGCCCGCAGGCGAAGCAGCCCGCGATGGCGTGGCCGTTCCTGCCCGGGAAACCCGCCTCCGCGCGGGCCGCGTCGGTGAACCGCACGAACGGCGGCGGCGTCAGCGTCTCGGCGACGGGGATCGCCTCGACGAGATGGCTGTCGCCCGCGCTGAGGACGACGGCGTTGCCGACGTGTTCGACCGCCAGGGCGGTCTCCAGCGGGACCGGTCTGCGGAGGGTGACCTCCACCGGACAGTCGTGACCGCCCCCGGTCAGCGTGCCGGCGAGGGTGCCCGCGATCCATCCGCCGTTGGCGGTGCCCTCCGGTCCCCGGAAACGCTTCGGTACGGTCAGAACGGTCTGCAGCCCCGCAGCCGCCGTCATATGGCCACGTCCTCCCTGAGTCACGCCTTGATACGGCTCACCGTAACAGTCGTAACAAGTGAGCCGATTTTACTGTTCCGGTGCAGGGACCAGCTAAACAAGGGCGAGTGTCAGGAAGATTTGCAGTCTGTAACGCCGCGGTGACGGATGACCTCCGTCACCGCACGGGCGTCACAGCACGGGCAGGTAGCGGCCGAGCTCGTACTCGGTCACCTGGCGGCGGTAATCCTGCCACTCCGCGCGCTTGTTGCGCAGGAAGTAGTCGAAGACGTGCTCGCCCAGCGTCTCGGCGACCAGCTCGCTGCGCTCCATCGCCGTGATCGCCTCGTCCAGCGACTGGGGCAGCGGCTGGATGCCGAGCGCCCGCCGCTCCGCGCTGGTCAGCGCCCACACGTCGTCCTCGGCGCCCGGCGGCATCTCGTACCCCTCCTCGATGCCCTTGAGCCCGGCGGCCAGGATGACGGCGAAGGCGAGGTACGGGTTGCAGGAGGAGTCGACCGACCGGAACTCGATGCGGGTGGAACCGCCCTTGTGCGGCTTGTACATGGGCACGCGCACGAGCGCGGAGCGGTTGTTGTGCCCCCAGCAGATGTACGCGGGGGCCTCGCCGCCGGCGCCGGCGATGGCCTCCGCGCCGCCCCACAGCCGCTTGTAGGAGTTGACCCACTGGTTGCAGACCGCGGTGATCTCCGCGGCGTGCCTGAGCAGGCCGCCGATGAACGACCGGCCGATCTTGGAGAGCTGGTAGTCGGCGCCGGGCTCGTAGAAGGCGTTGCGGTCGCCCTCGAACAGCGACATGTGCGTGTGCATGCCGGACCCGGGGAAGTCGGTGAACGGCTTGGGCATGAACGAGGCCCACACGCCCTGCTCCAGCGCCACCTCCTTCATCACGAGGCGGAACGTCATGATGTTGTCGGCCGTGGTCAGCGCGTCCGCGTAGCGCAGGTCGATCTCCTGCTGACCCGGCGCGCCCTCGTGGTGGCTGTACTCCACCGAGATGCCCATCGACTCCAGCATCATGATCGCGTTGCGGCGGAAGTCGTGGCCCGCGCTGTGCGGGGTGTGGTCGAAGTAGCCGCCCTCGTCGATCGGCTCGGGCCGCTCGCCCTTCTCCGGCCGGTTGCGCAGCAGGAAGAACTCCACCTCGGGGTGGGTGTAGAACGTGAAGCCCATGTCGGCCGCCTTGGCGAGCGTCCGCTTGAGCACGAAGCGCGGGTCGGCGTGCGACGGCGAGCCGTCCGGCATCAGGATGTCGCAGAACATGCGGGCGGCGCCCGGCGACTCGCTGCGCCACGGCAGTATCTGGAACGTCGACGGGTCGGGCTTGGCCAGCATGTCCGACTCGTAGACCCGCGAGAAGCCCTCGATCGCCGAGCCGTCGAAGCCGATGCCCTCGGCGAAGGCGCCCTCCAGCTCGGCCGGCGCTATGGCCACCGACTTCAGGAAGCCGAGCACGTCGGTGAACCACAGCCGGATGAACCGGATGTCTCGCTCTTCGAGCGTGCGGAGGACGAATTCCTGCTGGCGGTCCAAGGCGTACCTCACGGAGTTACAGGTCTGGTCGCCTACCAGTCTGCCTTGTGAGTGTTTCACAGGGGTTACGAGGAGGTGTGAGCCGGCCGTCCTGCGGATCACCACGGCGGGGGACGTGCCGCGCCGTCGCCACGCCGGCGGCGGGCACGGGAGCGACGTGACTAAGATCACACCGAACCAAACCCGCGGCCGGGGCGTCGTTGCTGTTGATCCGGCGTTGATCGGGCGTCGACTTGCGCGCCTTACCGTCCCCCCATGCCGGTGCAGAACCCGAAGGAGCCCCCGTCCGTGGCACGACCGCTGCTCGACACCGCGGAACCCCGGCGCGGCCCATCGGAGGAGGCGGCGCCCGGGTCCCCCCGCGCCGTGACCCGCCCCCGGGACGGCGTCGCGCCCGGCCGGGGGCCGGAGGCGGGCGCGGAGGGCGGCGTCGCGCCCGGCCGGGGGCCGGAGGCGGGCGCGGAGGGCGGCGTCGCGCCCGGCCGGGGGCCGGAGGCGGGCGCCGAGGGCGGCGTCGCGCACCCGCGCGCCGTCGACCGGCTGCGGCGGCTGCGCGCGCTCGACTGGCCGGGCCGGGTGCGGACGCTCGGGCCCACCGTCGCGGTGGCGATCGCCGGCGTGGCGATCTGCCTGGAACTGGCCGACATCTGGGTGACCGCACAGTTGCCGGACTCCCCCTCCACCCCGCTGCCGTTCGCGCCCGAGGACATCGCGGGCACCACGTTCCCGATCTTCGGCGCGCTGCTGGTGATCTCGCGGCCCCGGCTGCTGCTCGGCTGGCTGCTGTGCCTGGGCGGTCTGGGCTCGGCCGCCAACATCCTCGCCGCCAACCTGGCGGCCCTGCTCGTCCAGGACGGCGGCCATCCCCTGGTCCACCCGCTCTGGGTCTTCGCCGACGGCGTGTGGAACCTCACGACGTACGCGCTCGGGGTGCTGCTGCCGCTGCTGTATCCCACCGGGCGCATCCTGTCCAAGCGGTGGTGCGTGCCGGGGGGCGTGACCGCCACCGCCCTCGCCCTCGACTGGCTGTGCTCGCTGATCGCCCCGTCGAGCGTGCGCACCGGGTACAACGCGCTGGAGGTGGCGGCTTTCGCGCCGTACTACCAGGGCACCCGGCAGGTGCTGCACACGGTCGTCGCGGTGGGCATGGCGCTGGCGTTCTCCTCGCTCGTCGTCCGCTTCAACCGGGCGGACGGGATCGAGCGCCGCCAGATCCTGTGGCCGCTCGTGGCCATCGCCGGGGTGGTGGTCCCCTGGGTGATCGGCCCTCCGGTCTGGTGGACGGCCTCGCTCACCCTCCCCCTGGTGCCGGCCGCGATCGCGGTCGCCGTGCTGCGCTACCGGCTCTACGGCATCGACACGCTGATCAGCAGGACCCTGGTCGGCGCGGGCCTGGTCGGCGTCGTGGCCGCCGTCTACGTGCTCGTCGGGGCGGGCTCCAGCCTGATCCTGTCCGGCGTCGACCGGTTCGCCGGCCTGGCCGCGGCCCTGTTCGCCGGGGCGTTCTTCCACCCCATCCGCAACGTGCTGCAGCGCCTCGTCGACCGCGCGCTGTACGGCACGGGCGGCGACCCGCTCGCGCTCGCCGCCGGGCTGCGGCGGCGGCTGCAGCACGCCGACCCCGCGCACGCCCTGCTGGCCGCCCTGGAGGTGCTGCGCGAGGGCCTGTCGGTCACGGGCATCACGGTGGAGGTCGACGGGAACGTCACGACGTGCGGCCGGCCCGGGCCGGCCGCACGGGAGATGCCCCTGGTCTGGCACGGCGAGCCGGTCGGCCGCCTGCTGATCGGACCGCCGGGCGGGCGCCGCTTCCCCGCCGCCCACGACGAGCGTGTGATCGCGGTGCTCGCGCCGTACGTCGCCGACGCCGCCCACACGGTGTCGCTCACCACCGCGCTGCAGCGCTCCCGCGAGCGCATCCTGACGGCGCGGGAGGAGGAGCGGCGGCGGCTGCGCCGCGACCTGCACGACGGGCTCGGGCAGACGCTGGCCTCGATGGCGATGGCGATCAACATGGCGCGCCACACCCTGGAACGGTCCCCGGACACGGCCGACGCCCTGCTCCGGGACCTGCGGGAGGGCATGAACGGCGTCACCGCCGACGTCCGCCAGCTCGTGTACGGCCTGCGTCCCCCCGCCCTCGACGACCTCGGGCTGGCGGGAGCCGTGCGGGCCCTGGCGGAGGAGGCGCGTCCCGGGCTGGCGGCCGGCGAGGAGTCGGTGGCCGAGGTCGAGGTGACCGGCGACATGACGGGGCTGCCCGCCGCCGTGGAGGTGGCGGCCTACCGGATCGTCCAGGAGGCCCTGACGAACGTGCGCAAGCACGCGCGGGCCCGCCGCGTGCGGGTGGTCCTGCACCGGAACGGCGAGCTGCGGGTGACCGTGGCCGACGACGGCGTGGGGCTCCCGCCGGGCCGCAGGTCGGGCGTGGGGATGAGCTCGATGACCGAGCGGGCGGCCGAGCTGGGCGGCACCTGCGCCGTCACCTCGGAACCCGGCCGCGGGACGACGGTCACGGCCCGGCTGCCCGCCGTACCCGCCCTGCCGGACCTGAGGTGATCAGCAGACCGCGGCCAGCGACTCGCCGACCGGGGTCCGCCGGTAGAGCACCTCGCGGCCGAGCCGCCGCCGCACCACCAGGCCCGCGTCGGCCAGCACGGCGAGGTGCTGGCTGACCGCGCCCGGCGTGAGGCCGAGCCGCCGGGCGAGCCCGGTGGTCGAGCCGGGCTCGGCCAGCGCGGCGAGCACCTGCGCCCGGGTGCGGCCGATGAGCGCGGCCAGCGCCTCCGGGGTGCAGGGCGTGCCGTCCGACCACAGCGTCCCGACGCCCCGCGCCGGGTAGCACAGCATCGGCCGGTACGGCTCGTACATCACCGAGACGTCCGGCCAGCCGAAGGCGCTCGGCACGAGGACGAGGCCGTGCCCGCCGAGGTCGCCGTCGTAGGCGCAACTCTTGGCCGTGACGAGCCGGTCGCCGTGCCAGGCGACGGCCGGGTGCAGGTCGGCGAACAGCTCCCGCACTCCCCCTGCCGCCAGGGTGCGGGCCCGCCCCATGACGTCGGCCTCGAGCAGCGCGCGGATCCCGGGCCAGAACTCCTCGAACGCGACCGTCCAGTACTCCATCAGCCGGTCGGCCGCCCGCCGCACGCCCCGCGCCGGGTCGTCGGTGAACCGCCGCAGCGCCGCGGGATCGGGCGTCTCCACCCAGGCCGCCTCCTCGTACGCCGTGCCGGGCGGCGTGCCGCGCACCCGCTCCAGTTCGGCGGCGAAATCCGGCAACGGCGTGTCGGGCGGCGGAGTGAGGAAGTCGGGCATGTAGCCGCTCACCGGGACCAGCGCGAACAGGTCGGTCAGATCCACCTCGCGCAGGCGCGGCCGTACGGCCCGCAGCCACGGCAGGTGCAGCGAGTGACGGCCCGGGGCGCGCAGCACCCGGAGGCTCGCCACCAGCTCCCACATCGGGGAGAACGCGAAACGCAGCCGCGCCACGTCGTCGGGCGTGAAACGCCACTCCACCGGCACGGCCCGCTCCCCCCGATGTTTAAGCCAGGGCTAAAAGATTGGCACGGCCCGCCCCCGGTGTCCAAGGGTGGACACCCGTGACCACTGTGATCAGCAGGACCGGCTTCATCCAGTCGAAGGTCGGCGGCCTGCCCCGGCCGTTCTGGGTGCTGTTCGGCGGATCGTTCGTCAACCGGCTCGGCACGATGGTGGAGCCGTTCATCGGCATCTACCTGACCCAGGCGCGCGGCGTCTCCCTCGCCACCGCGGGACTCGTCATGACCATGTTCGGCGTGGGGTCCCTGCTGTCGCAGCCGATCGCCGGATGGCTGGCCGACCGCCTCGGGCGCCGGGTCACGCTGACGGGCGGCATGGTCGCCACCGCCGTCACCATGGTCGCGCTCGGCTACACCACCAGCGTGCCGGGGCTCGTCGTGGGCATGCTCGTGCTGGGCATCGTGGTGGACGCCTATCGCCCGGCCTCGCAGGCGATCGTCGCCGACCTGGTGCCGCCGGAGGACCGCCCCCGGGCGTTCGGGCTGCTGTTCTGGGCCATCAACCTCGGTTTCTCGGTCGCAATGGTGGCCGGGGGCTGGCTCGCCCGTTCGGGCTTCACGGTGCTGTTCTGGGTGGACGCCGTCACCTGCCTGATCTTCGGCCTGCTCGTCTGGCGGGCGATCCCGGAGACCCGCCCGGCCCGCGAGGACGCCGAGCCCGGCGGGTTCGCCGACGTGCTGCGCGACCGGCTCATGCTGGTCTTCGTGCTGGGCAACCTGGCGTACGCGCTGGTCTACCTTCAGGGGTACAGCACGCTGCCCCTCGCCATGACCGGGCAGGGGCTGTCCACGAGCGCGTACGGCATGGCGATGGCCGTCAACGGCCTGCTGATCGTGCTCGTCCAGCCGCTCACCAACGCGTGGCTGGCCAGGTTCGACCCGTCCAGGGTGCTCGCGGCGGGGTTCGCGCTCGTGGGGCTCGGGTTCGCGCTGACCTCTCTTGTGTCGTCGGCCGCGGGGCACGCGACGACCGTGGCCGTCTGGACGCTCGGCGAGGTGCTCACGGCCGGGATCCCGGGGGCGATCGTCGCGGCGCTCGCACCGCCCCACCTGCGGGGACGCTACTCGGGCCTGTACGGCCTGTCCTGGTCGGCCGGAGCCCTGCTCGCGCCCCTGGTGGGCACCCGGCTGCTGGCCGCCGCCCCCGGCCTGGTGTGGCCCCTGTTCGGCGGCCTCGGCCTGCTCGCGGCCGCGGGCCAGCTCCTCATCGGCCGCGCCGTCCGCCGCCGCTCCGCCCCACCACTGCCGTGATCTTGCAGTTTGTCGCACAGAAACCGCTGACGTGCGCGTTTATCGTCGGTGATCATGCAATTTCTCGCACAAAGCCCAGCCGACATGCGCCCTCTTAGTTCGTGATCTTGCACTTGCAAGATCACGAATAGTGTTCTCCGAGGTCAGAGACGGCACACAAGAATACGTGCAAGATCACGCAAGGAAAAGACGCAGGTAGGCCGCTCATCTGCGACAAACTGCAAGATCACGGGAGAGGGGTGGGGTGGGTGGGGATTGCTGGCAGGGGGGATCGGGACGGGACATAATCCATCTCAGGATGGACGAGAACCCCCCAGCCTTTCCCGCGCGGGCGGTGGCCTGGGCGATGGCGGCCGCGGCGCTGCTCCTGACCCTCCTGGGAGTGCTGGTCCAGGCCGGCCTCCCCGCGCAGTGGCAGCCGAAGCCCCCGCTCACGCCGGACTTCGGCGTCGCGCTCACGTTCCCCGTCACGGGAGCGTTCCTGGTGTCCCAGCGGCCCCGGCTCAGCCTCGCGTGGCTGATCTGCGCGGGCGGGCTGCTCGGCTCGGGAAACGTCGCCTTCACCGCGCTCTCCTTCCACTGGGCATGGCAGGGCGAGATGGGAGCGGCCAACGCGGGCCGCGTGATCGCCATCGTGTGCTGGGCGGTGGCGGGGCTCATGCTGGCGATCCTGCTCCCGCTCTGCTCGCCCAACGGACGGCTCCCCTCGCGCCGCTGGCTCTGGGTGGTCGTGCTGGGCGCCGCCGCCACGGTCACCGAGGTCGTCCTGGCCCTGCTGCGGCCCGACCCCGCCCGCGCGGCGTACGCCTGGCCCGAGGTGATCCACAATCCGCTGGAGGTCAGGGCCCTCGTCCCCTACTACACGACGGCGTGGACGGTGCTCGACTACACGGTCCGGACTTGTGTGGTCGCGGCGTTCGCCTCGCTCGTGCTGCGGCTGCGGCGCGCCGATCCCGTGACGCGGCGGCAGATCGCGTGGCCCCTCACCGCCTTCGCGGGGTATGTCGCGCTGTACCTGATGGGCGAGTCGTGGTGGGTGCCCGCGACGCTGTGGACGGCGCTCATCCCGTTCGCGATCCTCTTCGCGGCGCTGCGCTACCGGCTGTACGGCATCGACACGGTGATCAGCCGGACCTTCGTCACCGCCGGGCTCCTGGTCGTGGTCAGTGCCGTCTACTTCGGCGCGGGGGCGGTCTCCAGCCTGGTCGTCTCCGGATACCACCAGGTGGCCGGGCTCGCGGCGGCGCTGTTCGCGGGCGGGTTCTTCCAGCCGCTGCGCCGCGCTCTGCTGCGCGTGGCCGACCGCGCGCTGTACGGCAGGGTGGGCGATCCCGCGCTGCTCGCCGAACGACTGACGCAGGAGGTGCGGCGGGCCGACCCCGCCGACGCGCTGGCGTCGGTGGTGACGGTCGTGCGCGAGGGCCTGGCCGTGGAGGGGGTCGCCGTCGAGATCGCCGACGGCAGGCCCCGCTACGTGGAGAGCGGCCATGTGGGGCCGACGCCGCGCGAGGTGCCGCTGGTCTGGCACGGCGAGCCGGTGGGCCGGCTGCTCCTCGGCCCGCCGGGTGCCCGGCGGTTCGCCGCCGCCCACGACGAGCGGGTGCTCGGCACGCTGCTGCCCTACGTGGCCGATGTCGCCCACGCCGTACGGATGGCCGCCGACCTCCAGCGCTCGCGCGAGCGCATCCTCGCCGCCCGCGAGGAGGAGCGCCGGCGGCTGCGCCGCGACCTGCACGACGGGCTCGGCCAGACGCTCGGGGCGATGGCGATGACGATCAACATGGCCAGGGTCAACCTGGCCAAGTCCCCGGCCACGGCCGACGACCTGCTGCGGGACCTGCGGAGCGGCATGGACGCGGTGGCCGGCGACATCCGCGAGCTCGTGTACGGCCTGCGGCCCCCGGCCCTCGACGACCTGGGGCTGGCGGGAGCCGTACGGGCACTGGCGGAGGAGACCCTGCCCGCGGGGACGGACGGCGTCGAGGACGTCTCGGTGCGGGTGGAGGGCGATCTCACCGGGCTCCCGGCCGCCGTGGAGGTCGCGGTCTACCGCATCGTGCAGGAGGCGCTGAACAACGTGCGCCGTCATGCCCGGGCCACCCGGGTCAAAGTGGGCGTCACCCGCGCCCCGGCCGGGGACGGCGGCGAGCTGCGGGTGCGGGTCGCCGACGACGGCATCGGCCCGCCCGCCCGGCTGCGCGCGGGAGTGGGCATGTCCTCGATGCGCGAGCGCGCGGCCGAGCTGGGCGGAAGCTGCGTGGTCACCGCGCCGGAGACCGGCGGCACCGTCGTCGAGGCCCGGTTCCCCCTCGCCGCCTGACAACCGCAGGACCATCGCGGGCGGCCCCTCCCCGGCGAGGCCGCGGACGCGTCGCGAACCGGCCCGCGAGCGCGTGGCGCCCCAGCCCGGGCGCGCGTCACGAACCCGCCCGCGGACGTGTGACGAACCGCCCGGGGACGCGTCGCGAACCGGCCTGCGGGCGCCGCGAGCCGCGACCGGCGCCGGGTCCGCGACCGGCGGTCATGACCCGGCCGCCCGCCTCGTGACCCAACCGAGAGGCGGCCGGCACGCCCGGGGCGGTCAGTGCCCTTACGCTTACCGTGCGATGGTGACTTTTCGTGCTCTTGGGCCGTTCGAGGCGATTGCCGATGGCGAGACGCTCGACCTCGGCGGGCAGCGGCAGCAGGCCGTGCTCGCCCGGTTGCTCGTGGCCGGAGGGCGCGCCGTACCGGTGAGCGTGCTGATCGACGAGCTGTGGCCGGGCGGGCCGCCCGCCCAGGCGCTGTCCACGATCCAGGGGTACGTCTCCCGCCTGCGGCGGGCCCTCGAACCCCACCGCGCGCCGCGCGAGGAGGCGGGCGTCCTGGTGTCCGCCCCGCCCGGTTACGCGCTGCGGGCGAAGGTCGAGGACGTGGACTCCTGGCGCTTCGAGCACCTGGTCAAGAGCGACCACGACGGCCCTGCCGCGACGCTGGAGCGGATGGAGACGGCCCTCTCCCTGTGGCGCGGGCCGGCGCTGGCCGGGTTCCAGGAGCTCATGTGGGCGCAGACCGAGGCCACACGGCTGGACGAGCTTCGCCTGCTCGCCGTGGAGCGCCGCGCGGACGCCGCGCTGCGGCTGGGCCGCACCGGCCCGATGATCCCCGACCTGGAGGCGCACGCCTCGGCGTACCCGTTGCGGGAGGAGGCCTGGCGGCTTCTCGCGCTCGCGCTCTACCGCGCGGGACGGCAGGGCGACGCGCTCGGCGCGCTGCGGCGCGCCAGGGAGGCGCTGCGCGACGAGCTCGGGCTCGACCTCGGCCCCACCCTGCAGCGGCTGGAGCAGGACATCCTCGTCCAGGCCGGGCATCTGGACGCCCCGGCCCCGGCCGCCGGCGGACAGGTCGTGGGGGGCTCCGCGCCCGCGCCGTCCGGCCCGGCCGCGCCCGAAGGGCTGTCCGCCGGCCCGGGGGCGCTGCGCGTGGTGATCGCCGACGACCAGGCCCTGGTGCGCACCGGTCTCAAGGTCATCCTCGACAGCGAGCCGGGGCTCGACCTCGTCGGGGAGGCGGAGAACGGCGAGCAGGCGATCTCGCTCGTCCAGTCGGCACGGCCCGACGTGGTGCTCATGGACATCCAGATGCCGCGGCTGGACGGGCTGGCGGCGGCCCGGCGGATCCTCGCGGCGGAGGCGCCGCCGAAGGTGATCATGATGACCACGTTCGGCACCGACGAGAACCTCTACGCGGCGCTGCGGGCCGGCGTGAGCGGCTTCGTGCTGAAGACCTCCGCCCCCGAGCAGCTCATCGCGGCGATCCGCGCCGCCGTCGCGGGTGACGCGCTGCTCGACCCGGCGGTCACCACGCATCTCATCGCGGCCTTCGCCGGGCGGCGGGACCCGGCGGCCCCGGAGGGCCTGTCCGACTCCGACATCGACCTGATCAAGCTCGTCGCCCGGGGCTTCACCAACCGGCAGATCGCGATGACGCTGGCCGTGCCGGAACAGGAGGTCGCCGACGAGGTCACGGCGCTGCTGCGCGGCCTGGGCCTGGTCGACCGCGCCCAGCTCGTGGTCCTGGCGTACGAAAGAGGGCTGGTCAGCCCCGGGTCACCGGGCGACTGAGCCTTATCGTCGCTTTGACGACAAATAATCGGACACCTTAGGGTGGGACCGTGGCTCAACTGCGTATCGCTCTCGCCCAGACCAATCCGGTCGTCGGTGACATCGCCGGCAACGCCGACATGCTCGTCGAGTGGACCCGCAGGGCCGCCGGCCGCGGCGCGCACCTCGTGGTGTTCCCCGAGATGTTCCTGACCGGCTACCCGGCCGAGGACCTGGTGCTCCGGTCCTCGTTCGTGGAGGCGTCGATCACGGCGCTGTCGAAGGCGGCCGCGCGCCTCGCCGGCGAGGGCCTCGGGGACATCCCCGTGGTGGTGGGCTACCTCGACCGCGCCGACCTCGCCCCGCGCGTCGGCCAGCCCAAGGGCGCCCCGCTCGACGCGGTCGCCCTGCTGCACGAGGGCCGGGTGGTGACGAAGTCGGCCAAGCACCACCTGCCGAACTACGGGGTGTTCGACGAGTACCGCTACTTCGTGCGCGGCGACCGCCTGCCGATCTTCCGCCTGCACGGCGTGGACGTCGCCGTGGCCGTGTGCGAGGACCTGTGGCAGGACGGCGGTCCCGTCTCCGTGGTCGCCGAGGCCGGCGCCGGGCTGCTCGTCGTCCCCAACGGCTCGCCGTACGAGACGAACAAGGACGACGTGCGGCTGGAGCTGTGCGCGCGGCGGGCCCGCGAGGCGGGCTGCGCGCTGGCGTACGTGAACATGGTCGGCGGCCAGGACGAGCTGGTCTTCGACGGCGACTCTCTCGTCGTGGACGCCTCCGGGGAACTGGTCGCCCGCGCGCCGCAGTTCGAGGAGGACCTGTTCGTCACCGACCTGGAGCTCCCGGAGGGCACGGGCGAGCTCGGCGAGTCCCGCCACGACGCGCACGACGGCACGGTCATCACGGTCGAGCGGGTGCTGCTGTCCGCCGCGCCCGTCGAGCCGTACGAGCCGGAGACGCCGGTCGTCGCCGAGCGGCTGGACGACCTGGCGGAGATCTACCAGGCGCTCGTGCTCGGCGTGCGCGACTACGTGCGCAAGAACGGCTTCCGGTCGGTCATCCTCGGTCTGTCCGGCGGCATCGACTCCGCCCTCGTCGCCACGATCGCCGCCGACGCCGTCGGGCCCGAGCGGGTCCATGTGGTGCTCATGCCCTCGCGCTACTCCTCGGACCACTCGATCACCGACGCGGAGGAGCTGGTGCGCCGCCAGGGGGTCAACGCGCAGGTCGTCCCGATCGCCGACATCGTCTCGGCGTTCGAGAAGGAGATCGAGCTGCACGGCCTGGCGGCCGAGAACCTGCAGGCCCGCGTGCGCGGCATGCTGCTGATGAGCCTGTCGAACGAGCACGGGCACCTGGTGCTGACCACCGGCAACAAGAGCGAGCTGGCGACCGGCTACTCCACGTTGTACGGCGACTCGGCGGGCGGGTTCGCCCCCATCAAGGACGTCCTCAAGAGCGTGGTCTGGAAGCTCGCGGAGTGGCGCAACGCCCAGCCCGGGCAGCCCCCGATCCCGGAGAACTCCATCACCAAGGAGCCGAGCGCGGAGCTGCGGCCCGACCAGCGCGACACCGACTCCCTCCCGCCGTACGACGTGCTCGACCGGCTGCTGCGCGACTACGTCGAGCGGGACATGGGCCGGGACGAGCTGGTCGCCGCCGGCCACGACCCCGAGCTGGTCACGAAGATCATCCGCCTGGTGGACCTCGCGGAGTACAAGCGCCGCCAGTACCCGCCGGGTCCCAAGATCACGCCGAAGAACTTCGGCCGCGACCGCCGCCTGCCCATCACGACCCGCTGGCGCGAGCGGCTCTAGGGAGGTGTCCGCGAGCCGGGCCCGGGCCGCGAACACCGTGACCCGACCGCGAACACCGTGACCCGGCCGCGAACGCCGTGACCCGGCCGCGAACACCGTGACCGGTGCCGGGCAGGCGTCCGGCACCGGTCACGGCGTCACGTCAGGGCGTCGCCGGCGACATCCGCCGACGGGGTGAGGGGCCCGGTTACGGCTCGGGAGTGGAGGGCCGGGGCCGGAAGCCCTTGAGCGCCTCGTCGACGATCCGCTCGGGCAGGTCGGCCTGGTGGTCGCCGGAGTGAGACCACTTCGTGGACCAGATCATGGCCCCGCTGAGCAGCGCCAGCGCCATGTCGACGTCGAGGTCCGCGCGCAGTTCGCCGGTCTCCATGCCTCGGCGCAGGACGGCCGCCACGACCGCCCTGCGCGGCTCCACGGCCAGCTCGCGGAACCGCTCCGCCAGCCGGGGATGCCGCTCGGAGTCGCTCATGGCGATGTTCATGATGCAGCGGGTGCGGTGGTGGCGGGACTCCTCCTGGATCACCCGGAGATAGGTCACCAGGTCGTCCCGCACGGTTCCGCCCTGCGGCAGCGGGATCGGCGGCTTGAGCGTCGCCAGGGCGTCCACCACCAGGTCCTCCTTGTTGGACCACCGGCGATAGATCGTGGTCTTCCCGACACCGGCGCGGCCGGCGATCGACTCGATGGACAGCTCCGAAACCCCGATGCCCTCACCGAGCAGTTCGAGAGTGGCCTCGATGATCGACCGATCCGCCTTCTCGCTGCGCGGGCGGCCCGCCGGGCGGGCCACCCCTTCAGCCGTCTGCTGCGTCTTCATGGCGAGTTCACACTACCGCCGTCTCCTTTTCGGTCTCAGCCGTGGGGACCACGGCCTCGACCGAAGCCTTGCCCGGCATCCAGCGGGCCACCACGAGGGTGCCGACGAGGGCGACGAAGGCCGATCCGAGGGCCGCCCAGTGGACGCCGGTGACGAACGCGGCGTTCGCGGCGTCGAGCAGGCTCGCGCCCCGCGCGCCCAGGTTGCCGGCGACGCCGGCCGCACCCGAGATGGACTCGATCACGACGTGGCGCAGCTGCTCCGGCAGGGCGGTGACCTTGTCCTCCATGTCGCTGCGGTAGCTGGCGGACAGGACCGCGCCGAGGATGGCGATGCCCAGTGTGCCGCCGACCTGCCGGACGACGTTGCTCATCGAGGAGCCCACACCGGCCTTCTCCCGCGGCAGCGCGTTCATGATGGCCGTGGTCGCCGGGGGCATGATGTTGGCCATCGCCGCACCCTGGACGAAGCCGAGGGCCAGCAGGATCCAGATCGGCGTGTCCACCTCCACCAGGGCGTACGCCGCGAGGACCAGCGTGATGACGAGCATCGCGACCGTGCCGACGGCCCGCGCGCCGTACTTCTGCACCATGCGCGCGCTCTGCGGCGCGAAGATCAGCTGGGCGGCCGCGAACGGCAGCACGAGCGCACCCGACTGCAGCGGCGAGTAGCCCCGGACGATCTGCCAGTAGAAGGCCAGGAAGAACATCACACCCATGGCCGCGAAGAACACGAGGCCGACGGTGGCGATCGCGGTGGAGAAGCCGGCGTTGCGGAAGTTGCGCACGTCGAAGGCGGGGTGGTCGATCCGGCTCTCGTACCAGACGAACGCGGCGAGGATCGCCAGACCCAGCAGCGTCGGCACGATGACCGAGACGTCGGCGACGGTGCCGAGGTCGCTGATGCGGACGATGCCGTAGACGAGGCTGATCAGGCCGAGAATGGACAGCAGCACGCCGACCGGGTCGAGGCCGGCCTTGTTGGGGTCCTTGGAGTCGGGCACGATCGTGGCGATCAGCGCGAGACCGACGAGCACGATGGGCACGTTGACAAGGAAGACCGAACCCCACCAGAAGTGCTCGAGCAGCACGCCCCCCGTGATCGGGCCGATCGCCACGGCGATGCCGACGCCGCCGGCCCAGATGCCGATCGCCTTGCCCCGCTCGTGGATCGGGAAGACGTTCGAGATGACCGCCAGCGTCGCCGGCATGATGGCGGCGCCGCCGAGGCCCATCAGCGCCCTCGCCGCGATGAGCTGCATCGGGTCCTGGGCGTAGGCGCTGGCGAGGGAGGCCAGCCCGAACAGGACCATGCCGGTCATGAGCATCCGCTTACGCCCGTAGCGGTCGCCCAGCACCCCGAAGGTGAACAGCAGGCCGGCGAACACCAGCGTGTAGGAGTTCATCGCCCATTCGAGCTCGCTCTGCGTCGCGCCCAGGCCGTGAACGGGATCGGCGATCGTCTTGATCGCCACGTTGAGGATGGTGTTGTCGAGGACGACTGCCAGCAGGCTGAACACCATCACGCCGAGGACCTGCCATCGGCGTGGGTGACCGTTGTGTGCTTCCACAAATCCCCCATGATTTCGATACGATCGAGTTTCGCAACGCAAGCGTAGCGCCAGGCATTCCGATACGCAACGGGCTCGTTTCATAATCCCGGCGGTGCCGCCATATCCGCTGGTCGATCGGGCGGAGGACGGATCCGGCCGTGACCCGCGCGCTCGGGCCGCGCACGGCCACACAGGGTCGGGCAGGGTCGGGCAGGGTCGGGCAGGGTCGGGCAGGGTCACACCGGCGCCGCGGGGACGTCGCGGCGCGGCGCGCACCCCCTGTACATCCGCGCGGGGACCGGTTCTATTCCCGGTTGGGGGCGTGTCCCATCTCGGGGCGTACGGCGCACTTGGGGAGACCCGGCGGGAGAAGGGCCGGTTCTTCCACTCCCCGGCCTGTCCTACTCCCCGGCCGGGGCGGACGCGGAGGGTTCGGGTACGGGGGTCGCCGGCCCCGGAGTCGCGGGCACGGGGGTCGCCTGCACTGGGGTCGCCGGCACGGGGGTCACCGGCACGGGGACGGTCCCTTCCGCCTCGGCGGCGGCCGGAGCCTTCCGCCATACGAGCCCGGCGAGCAGGGCCAGCGCGAGGCCGACCGCCCCGGCCACGGCGAAGGCCCAGGCGGGGCCGTGGGAGTCCAGGAGCCCGCCGGCGAGGGGCCCGGCCAGGGCGCCGCCGATCGTCAGCGAGGTGCCGTGCAGGCCCATCGCCTCCCCCCGGGCCGCCGCCGGGACGCGCCGGTTGACGGCGTCCACGGTGGACGACAGCGCCGGTGCGCACAGCAGCCCGCCCGGCACCAGCGCCAGGCACAGCCAGCCCCAGCCCCCGCCGACCAGGCCCACCGGCGCGGTCAGCACGCACAGCCCGCCCGCGAGCAGCGCGGGCGACAGCCCCCGGGGCAGCGCGCCGTACACGAATCCGCCCACGAGCGAGAAGCCGCACCACAACGCGATGACCAGCCCGGTCCAGGCGGTCGCGCCGCCGGCCTTGAGCATCGCCACGACGCTCAGCTCGGTCGCGGTGAGCACGAAGGTCAGCCCGGACACCAGGCCGAGCAGGGCGAGCAGACCGGGCCGCAGCCACTGCCGCCGGGGGACCGCGATCGCCTGGCCCGCGTTCTCCTCGGCCGACCGCGTGGGCGGGTCGAGCAGGTACAGCGCCACTCCCGAGCCCACGAGACCGGCGGCCACGCCGTACATCGTCGCGGTGCTGCCGAACGCGGTCACGCTCGCCACGGCGAGGGCGGGACCCACCATGTACGACAACTCCACGCCCATCGAGTCGAGGGCGAAGCCGGTCTGGTGGTTCTCCACCGGCACCATCGCGGCGATGCACTGCCGGACGGCCCCGAACACGGGCTGGCTGAACAGCCCCCCGATCAGCGCCCCCGGCAGCAGCACGGCGTACGGCATCGACGGCGCGGCGCACCACACGCACAGTTGCACGACGGTCGTCACGGCCATCACCGGGCGCAGCCCGCGGCGGTCGACCAAGCGCCCGACGAGCGGCGAGCCGACCGCGGCGCCCGCCATCGAGGCGGTGCCGACCAGTCCCGCCTGGAGGAACCCCAGATGCTGGCTGTTCACCACGTGCAGGGTCAGCGTCATTCCGGTGCCGGTCAGGGGGATTCTCGCGATCATGCCGACCAGCAGCAACGCCCGCACGCCCGGCAGGGCGAGCACCCGCCGGTAACGATCAAAAGCCATTGTGGTTCCTTACCTCCGCACGGCATTGTGCCGGGCGCCTCCGACATCCCCGCCGCCGGGTCGCCCCATTTGCCCCATTTGCCGCATGAGTCGCACGGGCGGATTACCCCGCCCACTCGGGGTGTTCCAAGCCATGGCGACATGCAATGATCTGACTGTCCGGGGACGCCACAGGGGCGCCACGAGGCCTGGAGGTAGCCATGTCCTCTGTTTCCGTTGTGTCCACGCCCGCCCTCTACGGCGGCGCCGTGGGGCGCAGGGTCACCGTCCGCGACATCGCGGCCGCCAAGGAGCGCCACGAGAAGTGGCCGATGGTGACGGCGTACGACGCCATGACCGCCAAGGTGTTCGACGAGGCCGGCATCCCGGTGATGCTCGTCGGCGACTCGGCCGCCATGGTCGTCTACGGCTACGACTCGACGCTGCCCGTCACGGTCGACGACCTCATCCCGCTCACCGCCGCGGTCGTGCGCGGCTCGTCGCGGGCGATGGTCGTGGCCGACCTGCCGTTCGGCTCCTACCAGGCCTCACCCCAGCAGGCCCTGGAGACCGCGGCCCGCTTCGTGAAGGAGGCCGGCGCGCACGCCGTCAAGCTGGAGGGCGGCCACCGGGTCCTCCCGCAGGTGGAGATGCTCGTGTCGGCCGGAATCCCGGTCATGGCCCACCTCGGCCTGACCCCCCAGTCGGTCAACGCCTTCGGCGGCTACCGGGTGCAGGGCCGCGGCCAGGCGGGTGACGAGCTCATGGCCGACGCCAAGGCGCTGGAGCACGCGGGCGCCTTCGCCGTCGTGCTGGAGTGCGTCCCCGCCGACCTCGCCCAGCGGGTCACCACGTCGCTGAGCATCCCCACGATCGGGATCGGGGCCGGGCCGGACACCGACGCGCAGGTCCTCGTCTGGCAGGACCTGATGGGCCTGACCCCGCGGCCCGCGAAGTTCGTGAAGAAGTACTTCGACCTGGCCGGGGAGATGGACCGGGCGATCCGGGCGTACGCCGACGAGGTCGTCTCCGGCGCCTTCCCCAGGCCCGAGCACAGCTACCGCTGACGCCCCGCCCGGGCGGCCGTGGCACCCGCCGCGGCCGCCCTTCCCATGGAGGCGGGTCAGATCGCGTCGAGCGCCTGGGCGAAGTCGGCCCACAGGTCCTCGGCGTGCTCGATGCCCACGGCCACCCGGACCGTTCCCTCGCCGATGCCCGCGGCGGCCAGGCCCGCGGCGCTCACCGTACGGTGCGACGTCGTGGCCGGGTGGAGGATCAGCGTCTCCACGCCGCCGAGCGAGGGCGCGAGCAGCGCGAGCCGGACGTTGCGCATGAACGCCTCGCCCGCCGGACGCCCTCCCGTCAGGTCGAAGGAGAACACGCCGCCGAAGTCGGGCAGGAGCTTGGCGGCCAGCTCGTGCGACGGGTGGGAGGCCAGGCCCGGCCAGTGGACGGCGGCCACGGCCGGGTGCCCGGCGAGCCGCGTCGCGAGCACGCGGGCGTTGGCGCAGTGGCGCTCCATCCGCAGCGGCAGCGTCTGCATCCCCCGCAGGGTCAGCCACGCGGCGAACGGGTCGGCCGTCGCGCCGAGCTCCACCGCGTACGACCACACCCTGCGGTGCAGGTCCTCCGAGGCGAACACCGCGATCCCGCCGACGACGTCGGTGTGCCCGGACAGATACTTGGTCACCGAATGCACGACGATGTCCGCGCCGTGCTCGATGGGGCGGCACAGGACCGGCGAGGCGAAGGTGTTGTCGACCACGGTGAGGATCCCGGCCTCGCGCGCCGCCGCGCACATCCCCGGCAGGTCGGCCACCTGCGTCATCGGGTTGGCGATGGTCTCCAGATACAGCAGCTTCGTCGCAGGCCGCACGGCGGCCCGTACGGCGGCGGGGTCGTCCTGCGGCACGTGGGTGACCTCGACGCCGAAGCGCTCCGCGAGGCTGTTCAGCGCCTGCGCGGTGGCGCCGTACAGCGCCGACTGGGCGATCACGTGGTCGCCCGACTTCAGCAGGCCGAGGAGCACCGCGTTGATCGCGCCCATGCCCGAGCCGGTGGCCACGGCGGCCACGCCGCCCTCCAGCCCGGCGACCGCCTCCTCCATGGCGCGGACGGTGGGATTGGAGAGCCGGCCGTACACGTACGCCCCGTCGGGCCGCCCCATGCCGTCGGCGAAGACGGCCGGGTCGTCGAAGACGAACCCCGAGGTCTGGTAGATCGGCATGGCGATCGGCCTGCTGCCCTCCGGGGTGGGCCGGGGCAGGTGGACGACGCGCGTTTCCGGATGCAGGGAGCTCATGCCGTCCAGAATGACCCAGAAAAGCCGCTCTTGTCAGATTGGTCCATTGGCGATCGGTTACGCGTCGAGCGGAGGAGGGTTCCTTCTCCACCGCGCATGGTGAGGATGAGGTGGTGGATGTCAGCTTCCTCCTCGTGCACAGTCCCTCCGTCGGCCCCTCGACCTGGGCCCCGGTCGCCGAGACCCTGCGGGCGCGCGGGCACACCGCCGTGGTGCCCCCGCTGACCGACGTGACGACGGGCCCGCCGCCGTACTGGCCGAGGGTGGTGAGCGAGGTGGCGGCGAGCGCGCCGCGCGGGCCGCTCGCCGTCGTGGCGCACAGCAACGCCGGGCTGTTCGTGCCGCTGATCGCGCAGGCCCTCGCCGGGCAGGTCGCCGCGTGCCTGTTCGTCGACGCCGCCCTGCCGCCGCGCAGGGGCGTCTGCCGGGCGGCGGAGCCGGAGCACCTCGCCTTCCTGCGCGGCCTCGCCGACGACGCGGGCGTCCTGCCCCGCTGGACCGACTGGTGGCCCGCGGACGACGTCGCCGCCCTCCTGCCCGACCCGGTGGTCCGGCAGGTGGTCGTGGCCGAGCAGGCGCGGCTGCCCCTCGCGTACTACCTGGAGGAGATCCCGGTGCCGGCCCGGTGGGACCATCTCAGGAGCGGCTACCTGTGGTTCGCGGACGCGTACGCCCCCCTCGCCCACGAGGCCGGGGAGCGGGGCTGGCCGGTGGCCCGCATCCCCGGTGAGCACCTGCACCAGCTCGTGGCCCCCGAGGCGGTGGCCGACTGGCTCGTCGCCACCGCCGTGTGAGGCTCAGACGTCGGTGACCCGGATGCCCGCGTGGGCCTTGTAGCGGCGGTTGATCGAGATCAGGTTCGCCGTGAACGCCTCGACCTGCTGGGCGTTGCGCAGGCGGCCCGCGTAGACGCCGCGGGCGCCGGGGATGCGGCCGGCGAGCGCGCGCACCACGTCGGTGGCCTCGCGGTCGTCGCCGAGCACGAGCACGTCGAGGTCGATCTCCGCCACCGAGGGGTCGAGCAGCAGCACCGCCGACACGTGGTGGAAGGCCGCGACGACCCGGCTGCCGGTCAGCACCGCCGCCGCCTGCTGCGCCGCGCTCCCCTCCTCCACCGGCAGCGCGTACGCCCCCCGCTTGTCGAAGCCGAGCGGGTTGACGCAGTCCACCACGATCTTGCCGGTGAGCGGCTCGCGCAGGGACTCCAGCAGGGCCTTGTGCCCCTCCCAGGGCACCGCGACGATCACGACGTCCGCCTCGGCCGCCACCTCGGCGTTGGCGGCCCCGCGTACGCCGATCTCACGCGCCGCCTCCTCGGCGCGCTCGGCGCTGCGCGAGCCGATCAGCACGGTGTTTCCGGCCATCGAGAACCGGCGGGCCAGCCCCTTGCCCTGGTCGCCGGTCCCACCCAGGATGCCGATGGTCAGCGCGGAGACGTCCGGGAGATCTGCGGTGGTGTGCTCAGCCATGGCTCAGATCATGCCAGCAGGCCGCCGCCGGGAGCGGCCCGGGCCCGATCCGTGGGACCCGATCCGTGGAGACCCGAGAGGCACGGGCGGCCCGGTGCTTCACACGTCCAGACGGCGATACCCGGACACCGCGACGGCGATCAGGACGGCGGTCCACGCCGTGAGGAGCACCGCGCCGTGCACCGGTGTCACCGTGCCCGCTTCGTCGGCCGGTGGGAACCACATGGCGAATCCGGCACTGTCCGGAAGGTATTTCGCCGCGGAGACGTGGTCGCGCAGGAGCGGTCCGGCGATGAAGAGATAGCCCAGCAGGACGACGGCCGCCGCGAGCGTCCGGCGCACGAGGGCGCCGACGGCCGCGCTGATCAGCGTCGTCAGCGTGAGGTACGCGGCCGCACCGCTCAGCGCCCCCGCAGCACGGCCCGCGGTCACGGGCGCGGCGGTGCCGCCGAGCACGGCCGCCGCGATGACCACCCCGGACGCGGCCGCGATCGCCGCGGCGGGAAGCACGACGATCGCCAACGCGAGGTGCTTGGCGGTGAGCTGGAGGGCGCGGCGGGGCATCGCGGTCAGCGTGGTCCGGATCTGCCCGCCGGTGTACTCGGAGCAGGCGGCGAGCACACCGAGGATGACGAAGCCGGCCTGCGTGTAGCCGATCGGAGCCAGTCCGATGTCGGGGACGCTCGTGGTGCCGGTGGAACCGTGGAGACCGGCGGCCGTGTACGCGATCGCGAGGACCGGGTTCACCACCAGAGTGCCTCCCAGCGTCAGCCAGGTCGCCGGAAGGGACACGAGCTTCGACAGCTCCGCCACGAGCGCCTGAACCGCTTCCCTGCCGCGGGTGCGAGTCGCCTGCCTGGGAACGGTCATGCGTCCCTCCGCGTGAACGCGATCGCGGCGATCACGAGCAGCGCCGTCACCCAGGCGGTCATCACCAGGCCGCCGGTCAGCGGACCGATCTCGGCGGTGCTGCCGGCGAGATCACGGATGAACATGCGGACCCCGGCCATGTCCGGCAGGTAGTTCGCCGGCGGCGCGATCCTCGTCAGCAGGTAGGTGACGGAGACGACCGAGGTGTTCGCGACGAGCACCGCGAGCGGAACGACCCCGTGGCGGGTGAGCACGGTGATCCCGGCGGCGAGGAGCGCGGTGTACGTCCAGTAGCAGGCGACACCGGCCAGCCGTGGGACGTCGCCCGCTCCCAGTGCCGGGGCGTGCTCGCCGAGCACCACGCGGACGACGCCCATGGTGGTCCCCGCCGCGATGATCGCGAGCATCGCGGCGCCGATCGCGATCGCGGCCGTTTTCGCGAGCAGGAACCGGAGGCGGGAGGGGACGGCGGTCAGGCTGGTGGTGATCTGCCGCCCGCCTCCGGATTCCGCGCTCTCGGTGACGTACTCGCTGCTGACCGCGACGACGCCGAGGATGATCGCCCCCACCACGCCGAAGGCCAGTTCCTGATAGCCGGTGTCGATCGGAGCGGTCACCGCGGCCCCCCGGTCGATCGCGCCGAGGGCCGAGGACGCGGTGATCGCGGCGACCACGCCCGGCACGAGCACCCCGGCCGCCGTCGCGGCCCACACCGCCGGCAGGGAGGCGAGCTTCGAGGCCTCGGCCGCGAGCGCCTTCACGGCGCACCACCGGTGGTGCGGGCGAAGAACGCGTCCTCGAGGGTGCGGTGGGTGCCGGTGACCTCGCCGAGGGTGCCGTCCGCCACGACCTTGCCCTCGTTGACGATCACGACGTCGTCCACCGTCTCCGCGAGTTCCCCGACCAGGTGGCTGGACAGCAGCACGGTCCCGCCGGACGCGGCGCGTTCACGCAGGAAGGTCCTGATCCACCGGATGCCGTCCGGATCCAGCCCGTTCACCGGCTCGTCCAGCACCAGGATCTCCGGATCGCCGAGCAGCGCCGTCGCCAGCCCGAGCCGGCGCCCCATGCCGAGGGAGTAACCGCCGACCCGCTTCGACGCGGCGTTCGTCAGGCCCACGACCTCGAGCACCTCGTCGATACGCGCACGCGGCAGTCCCGCCGAGCGAGCCACCCAGCGCAGGTGCGCCCGGCCAGTCCGCGCCCGGTGCGCGCCGGAGCCGTCCAGCATGGCCCCGACCATGGACAGCGGGTCACGAAGCTTCGCGAACGGGACGGAACCGATGAGCGCCGTGCCGGAGGTCGCCCGGTCCAGGCCGAGCAGAATGCGCAACGTCGAGCTCTTGCCCGCACCGTTCGGGCCGAGGAATCCCGTCACCCTCCCGGGGCGGGCCCGGAAGCTGATGCCGCTCAGGATCTGCCGGGAACCGCGCCGCTTGACGAGGTGGTCGATCGTAATCATGTCCACAGGTGTACGCGGAGCGTCGTCTCCGGTCATCGGCCCGACGACCGTACTCGTTCCCGCGGCTCGGACCCGGGCCTCTCGGACCCTGGTCCGATGTGCGGATCGAGCAGAGTCCTTAGATTTGGAACATGGAGGCCGATCACGCGTTTCCGAGACATGGGCGGCGAGTCTGGCCACTGGCCGTCGCCGTCAACGTCGTGCTGTTGCTCGCCCTTCTCGCGGTCGGCCGCGGGGGTCTCGCCGCGGTCGTCCTCCCCGTCGTCATCGCCGCGCTGGCGTTGGCGGTCACCGTGTGGGCGGCGTCCGGCGCACGCCGGCAGCGGGTCGCGTACGAAGCGCGGCTCGCGGCGTGGGCCGGCGAACGCGCGGCACAGGCCGAACGACTCCGGATCGCGCGGGAGCTGCACGACATCGTCTCCCACGGCCTCGGCCTGATCACCGTACGGGCGAGCGCGGCACGCTATCCCGGCACCGGCGACGACGCCTCCGCGGCGCTGTCGGACATCGAGCGCATCGGACGGCAGACCACGACGGAGCTACGCCGCATGCTCAACGTGCTGCGTGACTCGGCCGCTGCGGCCGCACCCCTGCGGCCCGCGGACTCCCTCAGGGACCTGCCTGCCATCGTCGAGGACGCCGAGAGGGCGGGCCCGGCCGTCACTGTAGAACTCGGCGAGATCGACGACATCAGCTCCGGGGCACAGCTCGCGGTCTGCTCCGTCGTGCGCGAGGCCCTCACGAACACCGCGCGGCACGCGGGGCCGACCAGCGCGAACGTGTACGTCCATCGCGACGGCGACTGGATCGTCACCAGCGTCTGGGACGAAGGCCCGGTGGACGGATGGACCCCGCACGCGGGAGCCGGGCACGGAATCGAGGGCCTGCGGGAACGCGTCACCGCGATCGGCGGGACCTTCGAAGCCGGGCGCGCCGGGAACGGTTTTCGCGTCACCGCCCGTATTCCCGAGGCTCGGATGCCATGGAAGACCGCGTGACTCCGATTCGCGTCGTCATCGCCGACGATCAGCCCCTGCTGCGCCACAGCCTCGCCGCCGTCATCGACGCCAATCACGACATGACGGTGGCCGGTGAGGCGGGCACCGGCGACGAGGTCGTCAGGCTGAGCGCCGAACTGCGTCCCGACGTCGTGCTCATGGACATCCGGATGCCGGGTGCCGATGGAATCGCGGCCACCCGCCGCGTCATGGCCGACGCGGACGCCGGATCCGTGAAGGTCATCGTGCTCACGATGTTCGAGTTCGACGAGTATGTCCGCGCCGCTCTCCACGCCGGCGCCAGCGGCTTCCTCCTCAAGGATTCCCACCCCGACACGCTCCTTGACGCGATCCGCCGGACTCACCGGGGCGAGTCGCTGTTCGCCCCGCAGGTCCTCGCCCGCATGATCGAGGCCTACATCGCCCAGCCACCGCGCGCGAAGCCCGCGCGCCTGGACGCTCTCACCGAACGGGAGACCGAGGTTCTCGCCCTGGTCGCTCACGGGCTGTCCAACGACGAGATCGCCGCGAGGCTCACGATCTCGATCAAGACCGTCAAGACCCACATCGGCAATCTGCTGAGCAAACTCCGGGCACGCGATCGCGCGCACCTGGTCATCGCGGCCTACGAGGCCGGCCTCGTCCGCGCGGCCCGCTGACGCGCGCGGGCGACCGGCCACCGGCCGGCGGTCCCACCTCCGGGAGACCGCCGGCGGGGACTCGGGGTCAGCAGTTGGGGATGGCGGGGAGGCCGGCGACGCGGGTGGCGAGCCAGGCGACCGCCAGCGGCCCGCCCTCGACCGCGCCGAGCACGTGGCTGCCGGCAGGCAGGCCGGTCCACAGGACGTTCACGCCCCGCGCGCAGTACTCCTTGCGCAGGGTCCTGCCCACCTCGTACGGGATGATCTCGTCGCCCTTGGCGTGGTAGAGGAACAGCGGCACCCGCGGCGCGGACGCGCCGAGGCGGTTCTCGGCGAGGCGGGCCCGCCAGTCCGGCAGGTTCATGACGTCGGCGGTGGTGAAGTCCGCCAGGCGCCGTCCGTCGAACCTGGCGCGCAGGTCGCTCACGCAGTCGTCGCGCGCGTCCCCGAACAGGGCCGCGCCCTCGGGGGTCAGGTAGCTCTCGAGGTTCAGCTCCGGATAGGCGGCGTCCAGCCCGATGCCGGCCGCCGCGGCGAGCCCGAAGTCGCCCGTGCCGTCCAGGTGATCGGCCACCGCCCGCAGGTCGGCGGGCACGCCGCCCGCCGCGACGCCCTTGAGCCGCAGTTCGGGCGCGTACGACGGCTGCAGCTGGGCGGCCCAGGCCGCCGAGGCCCCGCCCTGCGAGTAGCCCATGACCACGACGGGGGCGGTGGCGGACAGGTTCGCGTCCGGCACCCGCGCCGCCGCCCTGATGGAATCGAGCACGGCGTGCCCCTGGGACAGGCCCGCCATGTACGTGTGGTCGCCCGGCGTGCCGAGACCCTCGTAGTCGGTCATCGCGACGGCCCAGCCCTTGAGCAGCATCAGGCTCACGATGGCGAGCTCGGCCTCGGTGCCGTTCGCCATGGCGGCCGACGGCGCGCACCGGTCGCCCATGCCGTGCGTCCCGACGGCGTACCCGGCGATGGGCCGCTTGCCGAGCGGATACGGGGCGTCGGGAACGAGCAGGGTGCCCGAGACGACGTTCGGCTCCCCGGTGGCGGACGTGGACCGGTAGCGGAGATGCCAGGCCTTCACCGGCACCTCCAGCAGCTTGCCGGGGAGGAGATAGACGGTCGTGCGGCCGGCTTCGACGACGTCCCCGGCGGAGGTCGCGTGTGCGGTGCCGATGAGCGCGGGCAGCAGGAGAAGAGCCCCGATCATGGACAGGGTGGCGCGAACACGAAGGTTCATAGAGCCGCCTTCCGGCTGTTGGATCACATTCCAAAATCGGCGCCGTGGGCTGATCGTTACCTGGGGGTAACGGTGTGTCAAGGACCCAATCGGCGGGACTTCACGCGCTTGTGTCAGGCACCATGGCGGTCATGGACGCCGCATCGGTGAACCTGCTGCGCGAGGTGCTCGCCTCCACCGGATGGGTCGAACGCACCCGGGAGCTCGGCCTGGCCCTGCGGGCCACCCGGTCGGCCGGGGGGCTCCTCGTCGTCGGCACCCCCGAGGACGAGCCGTGGCACGTCACCGCCCATCTCGCCGACGAGGCCCGGCTGTCGGGGCTCGCCCAGCTCTCCCCCACGCTCGTCCGCTGGGCGCCGCCGCCCGGCGCGCCCGCCCACCTGCGGGTCGGTATGGAGCGGCTGCGCGGGACCGGCAGGGGCGAGACGCTCTTCGTGGTCGCCGAGCAACGGGCGCCCGTGCCCCTGCTGGAGCGGGTGGACGACGCCCGCCGCAGCGGCGCCACGGTCCTCGCCGTGGACGGCGGCGACCCCGAGCTGGAGTCGCTGGCCCACGACGCGATCGCCGTACCGGCCGGGGAGGCCGCCTTGAGTTTCGACGCGGCGCAGCACCTGGTGAGCAGCGCCGCCGGGGACGTGCGGCGGCTCGGCCTGCGGGAGCGGCTCGCCCGCCTGGCCGACCGGATCACCGGCCCCCAGGTGAGTGACTGAGGTGAGCGACTGCGACTGAGGCCCCCGGCGTCCGCCGGGGGTCAGGACGCGGGCGGACCGAGCGGGGCGCGGCTGAGCTCGCCCACCCGCCGGTCCACCGCCTCGGCCGCCTCGCGCAGCACCTCGATCACCACGGCCTGCATCGGGTCGGGCTCCCCCGACGTCGTACGGCTCACCCTGGTCAGCGCCTCGATCCTGCGGCTGCCCACGCCGCGGATGCCGGTGACGACCACCTCGCCCGGCGGCACGTCGAGCAGCGCCAGCGACGGCACGATCGCCACGCCGTGCCCCGCCGAGACCAGCCCCAGCACGGGCGGGAACTCCGCGATCAGGTGCACGCGGCGCGGGACGAACCCGTGGAGCTGGGCGAGCCGTTCGAGCGCCTGCCCGCACGCCTGGTCGGGCACGCCGGCGACCCACGGCAGGTCGACGAGGTCGGCGACGGTGGCGGGCACCCGGTCCCACGACGGCGGGGCCACGATGCGGTACTCGTCGTCGTGGAGCCGGTGCCGGGACATCGACTGCAGGGACGCGGCGGGCCGGCTCATGTCCCGTTCCGTCACCACCAGGTCCACGCCGCCGAGGCGCAGCTCCTGCACCGCGCCCGGCCCGAACAGCTCGTGGATGACGGGAGTGATCCGCGGGTGCCGTACGGCCAGCTCGCGCAGGGCGGGGACGAGCAGATGCCGGATCACGGTCGGGAACGCCGCGATCGTGACCGGCCCGGACAGCCGCTCGGCGAACCGGTTGAGCTCCTGCCTCGCCTCGGTGAGCTGCTCCTCGATGCGTTCGGCGTACGCCGCCAGCACCCGGCCGGCGGGGGTCAGCGTGACCCTGCGCTGTGATCGGTCGAACAGCGCGAGGCCGACCTCCCGTTCCAGCTGGGCGAGCTGCTGGGAGACGGCCGAGGGCGTGAGGTGCAGCGCCTGGGCGGCTTTCATGACGCCGCCTCTGCGGGACACCTCGTGCAGGATCCGCAGCCGTCGCGGGTCGATATCCATACAGCAGATCTTATGTGTGGATTAAGAATCCTTCACTTGCTCTTCACACTTCGTGGGCAGCATCATCGCACCATGACCACTTCCGGGGACGGCGAGCCGTCCTGATGTCCACGTTCATCACGATCATCGGCACCGCGGGCGCCGTCGTCCTCCTGCTCGCGTACGCGATGGTGTCGTCCGGCAGGATGTCCGGGGAAGGCCTGCCCTACCAGCTGCTCAACTTCGGCGGGGCGGTCACCTTGATGGTCAACAGCGCGTACCACTCCGCCTGGCCCTCCGCGATCCTCAACCTGGTGTGGAGCGGCATCGGCGTGTGGACGCTCGGCCGCTTCGTCGCCCGCCGCGCGGCGGGACGCCGGTCCGCGGACTCGGCCGCGATCGGCTGAACCTCCGGGCACGTCTCGCGGGCGGCGCGCGTGTCCCCGGCCCGGCCGGGCGGACAGGGCGGGCCGGTGCCGGGGAGAAGCCGGCGGGAGCGCCGGGCCGGGGAGGGGTCAGGGGATCAGTCGTCCCATTCCTTGTCCTGCTCGCTCCAGCGCTGGTTGCGCTCGGCCGCCGTCTGCAGGGCCTGGGCGGCGGCGTCGTGGGAGTCGTAGGGGCCGAGCCGGTCCTTGTTCGGGCAGCCCTTCTCGGGCTCGACGGTCATGTGCTTCAGGCAGAACCACCATTGATCGCTCACGCCCATAATCGTGCCCCCTTGACGCGCAACTAGACTTGGCCGCATGACCACGCTGCTCCGCCCCGGGCGGATCTCGCCCACCCGTAAGGTTCCCGCCCACATCCCCCGCCCCGAGTACGTGGGGAAGGCCGAGCCCAAGAAGGGCGACAGCGACGTCAAAACCCCCGAGACCATCGAGAAGATGCGGATCGCGGGCCGGATCGCCGCGCAGGCGCTGGAGGAGGTCGGCAGGCACGTCGCCCCCGGCGTGACGACCGACGAGCTCGACCGGATCGGCCACGAGTTCCTCTGCGATCACGGCGCCTATCCCTCGACGCTCGGCTACCGCGGCTACCCGAAGTCGCTGTGCACCTCGATCAACGAGGTGATCTGCCACGGGATCCCGGACGACACCGTGCTGCGCGACGGTGACATCGTCAACGTGGACATCACCGCCTACATCGGCGGCGTGCACGGCGACACCGACGCCACCTTCCTGGTCGGAGAGGTCGACGAGGAATCCCGCCTGCTGGTCGAGCGGACCCGCGAGGCGATGATGCGGGCGATCAAGGCGGTCGCGCCCGGCCGCCAGCTCAACATCGTCGGCCGGGTCATCGAGGCGTACGCCAAGCGCTTCGGCTACGGCGTCGTCCGCGACTTCACCGGCCACGGCATCGGAGCCTCGTTCCACTCCGGGCTCATCGTCCCCCACTACGACGATCCCTCGCTGTCGGTGACCCTGGTGCCGGGCATGACGTTCACGATCGAGCCCATGCTCACGCTCGGCACGATCGACTACGACATCTGGCCGGACAAGTGGACCGCGGTGACCAAGGACCGCAAGCGGACCGCGCAGTTCGAGCACACCATCGTGGTGACCGAGACGGGTCACGAGATCCTGACCCTGCCCTAGCGGCACCGTGGACGGCGCGGCGCCTCGCCGGTTCCGGCCTGGCGCGCACCGCTCGTCGCGCATCGATCGGCGCCGGCAGAGCCGGCGCGCCGCCTACTCGGCGGCCGTGTCCCGCTTGTTGAGCTTCGCCAGATAGTCGTTGTAGGCGTCCAGCTCCGCGTCCCCGGTGCCGCCGGACTTGGCCGCGGCGGCGTCGGCGCGGCGGTCGGTGCGGCGCGCGACGCGCTCGTCGTCGCGCCACCACTGGAAACCGAGCGCGAGCAGCACGATCAGCGTGGGGATCTCACCGAACGCCCAGGCGATCGCGCCGCCCGACTGCTGGTCGGCCAGTGAGGAGGCGCCCCAGGTGCGCCCGAGCTGTTCGTAGTAGGACGACGCGAGCACCGTGCCCATGCTCATCAGGGCGATTCCGAAGAACGCGTGGAACGGCATGGTCACCATGAGCAGCAGCAGCCGCCCGTAGTGGGGCAGCTTGTGCGGCGCGGGGTCCACTCCGATGATCACCCAGAAGAACAGGGAGCCGCTGAGCAGGAAGTGCACGGTCATCGCGATATGACCGAGGTGCTCCTCCATCGCGGCGGCGAACAGCGGGGTGAAGTACAGGGCGAAGGTCGACACCACGAAGATCGCCGTCGCGATCGCGGGATGGCTGACGAACTTCACGACCCTGCTGTGCAGGATCACCGTGATCCACTCGCGTGGTCCCCGGTCGCCCCGGCGGACGGCGGGCTTGAGCGCGCGCAGCGCCAGCGTCACCGGCGCGCCGAGCACCAGGAAGATCGGGACCAGCATGGACAGGACCATGTGCTCGGTCATGTGCACGCTGAACAGCACCGGCGCGTAGCGCGCCACACCGGTCTGCGTGCTGAGCACGAGGATGACCACGCCGAGATACCAGCTGACCGTGCGGCCCACGGGCCACCGGTCGCCCCGGCGGGTCAGCCGGACGAGCCCCGCGCCGTACAGACCGGCCATGACGGCGGCGAGTACGGCGAAGAACAGGTCGAACCACCACAGCGTCACGAGGTTGCCGAGCGAGATCGGCGGCGGCACGAGGTAGCCGAGCAGCTCGAACGCACGGTCGACCGGGGTGTCGACGGGCGGCGGGGCGGTCCGGGACAGCGCCACGGCGAGGCCGATCGTCGCCCCCATCAGCACGACCTCGCCGAGGGCGAGGCGGAGGAAGGCGTGCGGCTCCCCCGCCGACAGCCGCGGCAGCGTACGGCCTCGGTGACGCCAGCCGAAGAACCCGAGCACGGCGAACGCGACGATCTTGGCCAGCAGGAGCAGGCCGTAGTTCGAGGTGAACAGCTCGCCGACCGAGGTGAGGCGCGAGGCGGCGGCGGCGAGCCCGGAGACGCCGACCCCGGCGAAGCACCACAGAGCCATGCGGGAGAAACGCGCGGCGGCCACGTCCAGGAGGGGCTGCCCGCGCAGCGCGTGGATGCAGACCACCCCGAGGCCGCCCACCCAAAGCGCCAGGAAGAGCAGGTGCATGGCCACCGAGGTGGTGGCCAGCCCGTGGTTGGGCGAAGAGGAGGAGTGCCCGGTGAGGGCCGGCGGCAGGAGCGTCACGAGCGCGAAGACCAGCAGCCCGGCGGCGGCCCCGGCGGTGATCGCACCGCGGGCGAACAACGCGATGGCGACGGCGAACAGCACGACCAGGGTCAGCGCGATGCCCTGCGGCACCTGGCTGGCGTAGCTGGTGAGCTCGTTGCCGGCGAGGACCTCGCCCACCGGCATGCCGAGCGTCTCCGACAGGCTGAAGACCAGCGCCACCGCCGCGGCGACGGCCCAGGCGAGCGCGGACCACGACGCGCCCTTGACGTAGCTCTGCGCGGATTTGCCGAGCAGGCCCTTGTCGCCGGGCAGGAACACCGCGGCCGCGGCCAGCAGCCCGACGGTCAGCACGCCGGAGACGTCCATCGCGAGCTTCGACAGCGGCAGCATCCAGCGCGTGAGAGTGCCCTCGTCGGGCAGGCCGGGAATGATCCGCGGCGTCGCGGCGCCGCCGAGCACCATGGCGACGACGAGTGCGCCGACTGCCGCGCAGAGCGCGGCGGCGGTGAGGCGCGCCGCCCTGCTCACGGCTTCTTCCGCAGGCTCAGGAACATCCCTATGCCGACGCCGGCGATCCCGAAGATCACTGCCCAGATCCAGCCGGGCACACCCGTCCGCCCGGCGCTCCCGGCCTCGGTGGCCTGCGCCGTCGCGGCCGAGGAGGGCGCCGCCGCGGAGGCGGAGTCCCCGGGAGCGGCGGCCGAGGTCGCCGCGCCGAGCGACTGGGCGCCGATCACGGTGAACGGGATCTCGCCCTCCAGCGGGTGTCCGTCGGGCGAGACCACCCGCCAGGCGATCGTGTAGCGGCCGGGGGGCACGGGCTCGGTCACCGCCTGGGTGACCTTGGGCCCGTCCACGGCCGGTGCGCCGCTCTCGTAACGCTTGCCGTCCTCGCCGCGGACGACCACGACCGGAAACTGAACGGAGTCCGCGAATTCGAGCGTGACCTTCTGCAAGGTCTTGACCTGGGCGTTCTTCTGCGGGTCGCTACTCTTGAGCGAGGTGTGCGCCTGGGCCGGCAGGACCGGCGCGGCACACAGCAGGAGAGCCGTCAGGAGCGCGGCGAAGGCGGCGAGGAAGGGTCTCTTCATGACACCCCCAGGCTACCGACGCGGGGCTCCGGTCCGTACCCCAGACCGTCGGTACAGCACGATCACGGAATGAGGGCAGGTCCGGCGGCCGCGGGGGCCTCGGGAGATCGAAAGTCTCCAGGCAGTCCGCGGGAGCGGCCCGGCGCCGCCGATCCGCTCGCGGCGCCGCTCTCGCCCGCGCCTCCGGGCATTCGGGGGTCCGGGGGAAGCGGCACACGACGCGGGCCGGAGGCGAGCGGCCTCCGGCCCGGCGACTCCCTTCGCGCCTGTGCGCCCGATGGTCGGGCGGGCGATCAGAGCCCGGCGCAGGCGAGGGCGCGCTGATAGGCCGCCACGCTCTGCGTGTCGTCGCCGATGCGCCGCCGCATCTCCGCCACGTTCATCCAGTCCTCGGCGGCCTTCAGGGTCTGCGGCGCCTCCTCCAGCCAGCCGGTGACCAGGTCGAGCGCCGCTGCCGCGTCCCCGTCCTGGTGGAGCAGGAAGTACGCCTGGCCGAGCAGGAGGTTGGCGCGGCCCAGAAGGCCGCTGTCGGTGTGCTGAACCTGCGCCAGCGCGTCCCTGAGGTGGTCGACGGCCTTGTCCGGGCGGTCGAGGACGATCTCCGCCATGGCAAGGACGCAGGCGGTCCGCGCCCGGTCGAAGGCGCTGGTGGCGGAGGCCTCGTGCTCCCGCTGGGCCCGCAGGAGCAGCTCTTGTGCCTGCTCCGCCTCCTCGGGACGCACCCGCAGCATCATGGTGGCGTAGGCCTGGCGCAGCCGCGCGAGGTTGCGGGGCTCGCCGTTCTCCGACTGGTGGGCGAGCGCCCGTTCGAGGAGCGTCATGCCCTCCTCGCCCCGGCCGGTCTTCTCCAGCACCTGCGCCGCGTTCCAGCACGACGCCACGGTCGCTCTCGGTGTGCCGAGGGTCTCGGCCGCGGCCAGCAGCTCGTTCGCGAAGTGGCCCGCGCGCAGCAGGTCTCCACGCACCAAGTACGCCGCCAGAAGGGTGGCGCCGAGCTCGACCAGCTCGTCGGTCCAGCCGTTGCGCGCGAACGTGGCGAGCGCCTGCTCGCCCACCTGCACGGCGGCGGAGAAGTCGCCCCGCTCACGGTGGCACCGGCACAGCGCCAGCGCCACGGCTATCTTGCGCTCCTGCGGCGTCGCCTCCGCCTCGGAGCCGTTCAGCTCCTCGAAGACCGCGATCGCCTCGCCCAGCTCTCCGCACGCCTCCAGGGCCAGGGCGTACCCGTAGCGGGCCTCCACCCTGAGCGCGGTGAGACCCAGCAGGTTGTTGTCCGCGAGCAGTTCGGCATACCTGCGGCGGGCCTCGGCGACCTCGCCGTTCTCGAGTGCCATGCGCGCGAAGCTGAGGCCGACCTCGAGGTCCTCCATCTGCTCGGCCGTCACACCGTTCACGAGGTAGGTGAGTGAGCAGTCGAGCTTCTGGGCGAGCAGTTCGAGAACGGCCGGCGTCGGAGTCCTCTTGCCGCTCTCGATGAGCGATACGTAACTGTCGGAAAGTTCAGGATGCGCCAACTGCGCTTGCGAGAGCCCACGCTGCCGTCGTATCGCCTTGATGCGCTGTCCGACCAGATCTTGCGCGGCCATTGGCAACTCCTGAAATATTGTAGGCCTGGCAGTCCGAGTTGAGGGAGATCCATAGTGCGCCGCCCAGCCTCGTATCTACTTACCGCCCTGATTGTGGCCCTTGTGACCTTCGGTGGCAATGCTACGGCCAACAGTGCCGCTCCGTCTCCTCTGCAGCGTGGCTGGGCCGACGGCTCCCTCTGCTGCTGACCCGCGTAGTTGCTGCTGATAGCGGGACGGACCATCCCCGGCGGACGACCCGGCCGCCGGGGAGCGGCCGTCCGCCCGGCCCGGGGCGTACGGCGGACAATCGATCGAGCGGGGAACGGGGCCGGCGTTCTTGACCGGCTCCGTTCACGCTCCGGGTCACGATTTCTGACGGGAGCGCGGTCGGAAGCCGGAATACAGCGGCAGCAATGACGCTTTCCCATTTCCGCATCACGTTGCAAAGCCGCGGTCCGGAAAATGCAATTCACGCGGACGCCGACTCGGCAGGCTTTTTTTGAAATCCCCGCCACACCGATGCCCCCAAGGACGTGGTGAATTTGCGAGGGCGAGCGGATGCCGGGTCGGGCATGACACGGAGCGCGTGACGCCCGGCGCGTGTCAGGCTTCTCCGCCACCACCGACCCTCCCGAGAACACGGGGGGCGGCCGCGGGCCCGGCTTGGAGGGCGGCCGACGCGAACCCGCGCCCCCGGCGGCAAAGTGGCGGGCGAATCCAACAGTCCGCCCAACGGGCGAAGGGGCCCCTTCGTCATCGGAGCCTTCCACGCGTCGCGTCCGTACGACCGGCGGCCCCGGGCCGAGGCCGGGCGGGAACGGCGAACGACCGGCCGGTCCCGGAACAAGGCAGGTCAACGCCGAATAGAGCGTGCGGCGGCGAGCGGCGCGGCGGGCGTGGCCTCCGTCGGGGCGGCGTTGGCCGGCGTCGCTCCCCGCCACGGCACCGAGGCTCCCCGCACTGCGGCCCGTAACCCTCCGAGCGTCCGGGCAGGTCAAAGGTGTGACAGGCGGGCTTACCCGCGAGTAGGGAATTCCGGCCCGCTGGAATCGGCGGATTATCCGAGGCGTCTAGACAATATCTAGACGGAAGATGGCATATTTGATGCTCTGCCGGAACAGGCCCGACGGCGTGCCTGATGACCGGCGAACACGGGGATGCCACGCGAAGCCGCAGTTTTGGGGGAACCGCCGGGGTGCAGTCGCGACGAGTGCAGCGGCGACTCATGGCGTGTACCGGGCGCGGGAGCGGCATTTCGCCCGATCACGGTGATCCACAGATTGCATCTACGCCGTTACCAGGTGGAGTTCAGACGTATGGATAGCGCGAATCAGCGTAAAACGTCCGTGTACTCACCCTGCCGCCTGCGGATGCTCGGCCCCCTGGCCGCATGGCGCGACGGACGGAGCGTCGACCTCGGACCTCCTCTGCAGCGCGCGGCCCTGTGCGTGCTCGCCGCGCAGACGGGACAGGTCGTGACCAAGGAGGCCCTGATCGGCGGGCTCTGGGGGGAACGCCCGCCGAACACCGCCGAGCAGAGCGTCTACACCTACATCGCCGGACTGCGGCGGATCCTGGAACCCAAAAGCAGCCGGCGGGGCTCCTACTCGGTCCTGCTGTCCCGGTCGGGCGGCTACGTCCTGGCCCACGGGCCGATCGAGGTGGACGTCGAGGACTTCGAGCGCCATCTGGCCGAGGCCCGCCGGCTGGACGTCGACGGCGACCCGCGCGGCTGCCTCCGGGCACTGGACGCCGCCGTGGGGTCCTGGTCGGGCCCCGCCCTGTGCGGCGTCCCGGGGCCGTTCGCCGAGGCGGAGCGGGCCCGCCTCGAGGAGTTGCGCTTGTCGGCTCGGGAGGACCGCGCCGACGTGCTGCTCCACCTGAATCTGCACCAGGAGGCGGCGTCCGCCCTGACCGAACTGGTCGGCGAGGCCCCCCTGCGGGAGCGCGCCCGCGCCCTGCTCATGCTCGCGCTCTACCGGTGCGGCAGACAGGCCGACGCCCTGCACACGTACATGGACGTCAAACGGCTCCTGGCGGAGCGGCTCGGGGTCGATCCCGGCAGGACGCTGCGGGAACGGTACGAGCTGATACTGCGGGCCGATCCCTCGCTCACGCCGACGGGCGAGAGGGCGGCCGGTCCCGATGCCCGGTCTCCGCGCACTCCGCGCCAGTTGCCCCGCGCGGTGAACTGCTTCGTCGGCCGGGCCGAGGAGATGGTCCGCCTGCGATCGCTGCTCGCCCCCTGGGACGGCGCGCCCCCGCAGGCGGTGGTCGCCATCACCGGCGCCCCCGGAGCGGGAAAGTCCGCCCTGGCGGTCCACGCCGCCCACGCCGCCGTCCACGCGTTCCCGGACGGGCAGCTCTATGTGAATCTCCTGGGAGCGACCCCGGGCGTGGAGTGGCTCAAGCCGATCGATGTGCTCGGCAGGCTCCTGCGCGCCCTGGGACTGCCCGGCGAGGCCGTGCCCGCCGATGCGGACGAGGCCGCCGCCATGCTGCGCGACCGGTTGGAGGGCCGCAGGACCCTCATCCTGCTCGACGACGCGGCGGGGCCCGAGCAGGTACGCCCTCTCCTGGGCCTGCCGGCCGGCACCAGCGTGCTGATCACGAGCCGGGAGTCGTTCGCCGTGATCGACGACTGCGTCCAGTTCGTCCTCGGCAGCATGCTGCGGTCGGAGGCCGTCACCGTACTCGCGAAGCTCGTGGGGGCCGAGCGGATCGCGGCCGACCCGGCGGCGGGCCGGCTGGCGGACCTGTGCGGCGGGCTGCCGCTGGCTCTCCGCCTGGCCGCCGCACGGCTTCTGGACCGGCCGCAGTGGACGCCCACGGAGCTGGTCGACCGGCTGGAGGACCGGCGGCGCACACTGCACGAACTGGAGGCGGGCCAGACCGCCGTGCGTTCCAGCCTCGAGCTCAGCTACGAGAGCCTCGCCCGCGGCGCATCCGCCCTCGACCGGTCGGCGGCCCGAGTCCTGTGCCATCTCGGCCTTCTCCATGTGGCGGATGTGACGGCGCACGTCGTGGCCGCCCTCGTGGACGAGCCCGCCGACGCCGCGGAGCGCGCGCTCGACCGCCTCGTACGCGCGCACCTGCTGGAGCCCGCGAGCACCGGCCGGTTCCGCATGCACGACCTCGTACGCCTCTACACGATCGAGCTTGCGGACACCCGCCTCGCGCCCGAGGCCCGCGCGGGCGCCCTCCTGCGAGCGCTCGGGTTCTACGGCGCGACGGCACGGCGGGCCAGCTCCGTGCTGGATCCGCACCGCGTGCAGCTCCCCTGGCCCGCCGTGCCGCAACGCCCCCTCGCACTCACCTCTCCCGCCGAGGCCAGGAACTGGCTGGAGGACGAGCTGGCGAACGTGGTGGCGGCCGCCTCGCAGGCGCTGGTGAGCGAGGACGAAGAGATCGCACGCATGGGAGTTCGCGTGGGGTTCGCCCTGTACTGGCAGCTGTCGAGGGGCGCGCACCGCCGCGAGCACCTCCGCCTGAGCAGGCAGGCGCTGGCTGTGGGCGAGCGGGCCGGCGACCTGGAGTTGATGTCCCTGGCACACGGTCAGCTCGCCACCGCCCTGCTTCAAATCGGCCGGGCCGCCGACGCGATGCCGCACCAGCGGGCCGAGCTGGAACTCAGACGTGAGCTGAAGGACCGGTTCGGCGAGATGCGGGCGCTGGGCAACCTGGCCGCCACTCACGTGACTCTCAAGCAGTACGCGCGGGCGCGCGAGTGCACCGAGACACAGCGGACGATCGCCAGGGAGATCGGTTCCGACGTCGGTGAGCGTCATTCGCTGCTGATCGGGGGAAGGGCCTGCGAAGGGCTGGGTGACGTCGCCGAGGCCATCAGCCTGATGAGCGAAGGGCTCGCGCTCGCCCAGGCCGCGGAGGATCGCTACCAGGAGAGCGCGGCTCTGGTGATGCTCGCCAAGCTGCACCTGGACCGCGACGACGCACTCACGGCGAAAACCCACCTGGAGCGCGGCCTGCGATGCGCGATCGAGATCGGCCACCGGGCCTACGAGTGCCGGTCCCTCACCCTGCTCGCCAGAGCCCACCGCCTCCTCGGTGATCCGGAGCAGGCCCTGGCCTGTGCCCGGAGGGCGCTGCCGATCGCACAGTCGTACGGGGACGAGGAACTCCGTGAGGTGGAGGCGGAGCTGCGGGCCATCCAGCCGGTTTTCCCCTGTGCGGACTCCGCCCGGCCCTTTCCGGCTCACCTCACGTTGGTCCGCTGACGCCACGCCACGAAAGGAGGGACACCCATGGCCAGCGAGGGATCCGGTGCGAGGCAGGCCGGTATCCGCCTCCGGGTCCTCGGACCGGTGACCGCGTCGCTCGACGACCGGCAGCTGAACCTGGGACCTCCGCTGCAGCGGGCCACCCTGTGCGTGCTCGCCGCCAGGGCCGGGCAGATCGTTTCGAAGGAACAACTCATCGACGACCTGTGGGGTGGCGCCGCCCCGAAGACGGCCGAGCAGAGCGTCTACACCTACGTGGCCGGGCTGAGGCGCCTACTCGAACCGGATCGAGGCAGGCGTGGGCCGTTCAGGCTGCTCACCCACTCCGCGAGCGGATACAGCCTGGCACGGTCCGCGTGCCGCACGGACGCCGAGGAGTTCGAGCAGCGCGTCGCCGAGGCTCGCCGCTTCCAGGCCAAGGAGGACCTCGGCGCTTGGCTGCGCGAGCTGGAGGCCGCGCTGGGACTGTGGGCGGGCACCGCCCTGGGCGGCCTTCCCGGCCCTTTCTGCGAGACGGAACGGGCCCGGCTGGAGGGCATGCGCCTCACCGTGCGGGAGGACCAGGCCGACGCGCTGCTGCGGCTGGGCCGGCGCCAGGAGTCGCTCGAGGTGCTCGTCGGGCTGACCACGGAGGCTCCACTGCGGGAGCGGGCCAGGGAACTGCAGATGCTCGCGCTCTACCGCTGCGGACGGCAGGCAGAGGCACTGGAGGTCTTCCACGACGCCAGGCGTCTGCTCGCCGAACGGCTCGGCGTCGATCCGGGCGAGTCCCTGCGGCGGGCGTACGAGCTCATCCTGCGCGCGGACCCCTCTCTCGGGGTGTCGCCGTCCCCCGCGACCGCCGCCGCTCCCGCGGAGGTCGTCCGGCCGCGTCAGCTCCCGCGCGATCCGCAGGTCTTCGTGGGGCGGACGGACACGGTGGTGCGCCTGCGCGCGCTGCTCGCGCCCTGGGACGGAAGCGAGCCGCAGGCGGTGGTGGCCGTCACCGGCACGGCGGGAGCGGGGAAGTCGACCCTCGCCGTACGCGCCGCCCACATGGTGAGCGATCACTATCCGGACGGCCAGCTGTACCTGAACATGTTGGGGGCGACGCCCGGAGTCGGGCGGCTCAACCCCCTCGACCTGCTCGGGAGGCTGCTGCGGAGCCTGGGGGTGCGCCCGGAGGCGGTCCCGTCCGATCAGGACGAGGCCACGGCGATGCTCAGGGACCGCCTGGCGGGCCGGCGCACGCTGATCGTGCTCGACGACGCGGCCGGCCCGGAACAGGTCCGCCCTCTGCTGGGTCTGCCGGCCGGGAACGCCCTGCTCGTGACGAGCCGGGAGTCGTTCGCGGCGGCCGACGACTGCGTCCAGCTCGTCCTCGGCAGGATGCAGCGGTCGGAGTCGGTCGCCATGCTCGCGAAACTGATCGGCGCCGAGCGGGTCGCCGCCGATCCGGCCGCCGCCGCCGAACTGGCCGGCCTGTGCGGGGGGCTGCCCCTCGCCCTGCGCCTCGCGGCGGCGCGTCTGGCGGAGAACCGCCACACGCCCCTGGCCGAGCTGAACGCCCGGCTGCGCGACGAACGGCGGGCGCTGCACGAGCTGGAGTCGGGCGACCTCGCGGTCCGGGCGAGCCTGCAGCTCAGTTACGACCTGCTCGCGACCAGCCCGCACGATCTCGACCGCACGGCGGCCGCGGCCCTGTGCCATCTGGGCGTCCTGCGCACGCCGGACGCGACCCCCGAGGTCGTGGCGGCCCTCCTCGACGTGCCGCTGGCCGCGGCGGACAGAGCGGTGGCCCGGCTGGTGCGCGCCCATCTGGCCGAGCCCGACGACCACGCGCGTTTCCGTCTGCACGACCTGGTCCGGCTGTTCGCGATGGAACTGGCCGAGCGGCACCTTGGCCCAGAGGCCCGCGACGAGGCGCTCGACCGCGTTCTCGGCCTGTACGGGTCGAGCGTCCGTCTGGCCATGCGGCTGCTCGACCCGCACCGGGTGCACCCGCCGCACGAGTTCGCCGAGCGCGAGCCGTTCACCCTGACGGACGGCGACGGCGCGTCCGTGTGGCTGGAGCGGGAACGCCCGAACCTCCTCGCCACGGCCGCGCAGGGAATGGTCTCGCCGGACCCGTCGCTCGCGCGCTCCGGTGCCTACCTCTGCTTCTCCTTCCACTGGCCGCTCACGTTCATGAGCCACCACGCCGACCTGCTGATCCTCAACGGCCGGGCACTCGAGGTGGGCGAGCGGCTGGCGGACCAGGAGATCTCGGCTCTCGCGCACGGATACATCGCCATGAGCCTGGGGAATGCGGGGCGCTACGACGAAGCCCTCGTCCACCAGCGTGCCGAGGTGGAGCTACGGCGCACGGTCGGCGACCCCTTCTCGCGGATGAGGGCCCTGGGCAACCTCTCCGTCGTGCTCAACTCGTTGCACCGGTACGAGGAAGCCCTGCCGTCGGCGCGCGAGCAGTTGCGGCTCGCCAGGGAGATCGGGACGGAGGTGGGCGAGCGTCACGCTCTCATGGTCGTCGGCGCCGCCCAGCTCGGCCTGGGGGACGTGGCGGCCGCGAGGGCCGCGTACGCCGAGATGGGAGCCCTCGCGAGAGAGGCCGGAGACGCCATGCACGAAGGAGAGGCGCTCATAGGCATGGCCAAGGTGCACATGCACCGCGGCGACCCCTGGTCCGCCGCGATCCTTCTCGAGAAGGTCCTCCTGTCGGTCCGCGAGAGCCGTCATCGCGCCATGGAGGTGAGGTGCCTCGGCCACCTGGGCCGCGCCGCACGGCTCATGGGCAGATACGGAAAGGCTCGCGCGTACCTGCTGGAGACCCTGGACGTCGCGGAGAAGTACGGCGCGGGTTACTGGGTGGGCTTCGCGCGCGAGGAGCTGGCCCTGCTCGACCGCGGGCACGCCGCCGCGGGCGACTGACCGCAGCGGCCGGCCGGTGGGAGTGGCCGGCCGGCGCGGAAGTGGCTAGCCGGCGCGGAGGGCGAGGAACAGGTCGACCCGGTCGGCCATGGACGACAGGTCCTTGCCCGTCAGCTCCTCGACCCTTCTGATCCGGTAGCGCACCGTGTTGACGTGGACGTGCAGCCGTTCGGCGCAGGCGTTCCACGACCCGGTGCAGTCGAGGAAGGCGCCGAGCGTGCGCACCAGCTCGGCGCCGTGCCGCCGGTCGTAGTCGAACAGCGGTCCCAGCAGCCGCCCGGCGAACGAGGAGCGCACGTCGCCGGGCACGGTCGCCAGCAGCAGCGCGTGCGTGTAGATCTCGTCGCTGGTGACCACTCCCCCGCCGCGCGCCTCGGCCATCCGCCGGGCGTGGCCGGCCTCGTCCACGCCGCCCCGGATGGCCTGCGGCCCGGTCAGCGCGCCGCTCACCCCGGCCGAGACCCGGATTCCCGGCAGCCCTGCGGCGAGCACCGCCGTACGGGCGCGCAGCAGCGCCGCGAGCGCGTCGCGGTCGCCCCAGAGGGTGCCGTCGCGCAGCGGGACCAGCGCCACGGACGCGTCGGCGCCCGCCGCGGCCACCACCCGGCGGTCCAGCAGCTCCTCCGTCACCTGCCCGCCCAGCAGGGCGGGGTCGGGACCGTCCGTCGCCCCGGGCCTGCTCGCCGTGACGGTCACCACGGCGTACGGCTCGGCCGGGTCGATGCCGCAGGTCCGCAGCCGGGCCGACAACTCGGCGAGGTCGCCGCCCGCGCAGGCCAGCGCGATGAGCTGCTCGGCCAGCCGGCGCTCCACCCGGCGGCCCTCCTCCGCCCGGGTCCGCTCCATGGCGACGCACGCCGCCAGCTCGTAGCCGATCTCCGCGTCGACCTCGCCCCGGCAGACCAGGGCCCAGCCGGCGGCCCGGTGCGAACGGTCCACGGCGAACAGCGTGAACGGCCCGCCGCGGTCCACGACGACGGGCAGGCGGACGGCGGCGAGGTAGTCGCGCGCCAGCCGTACGGCCCGCTCCTCGGGCAGGGCGCCCGCGACGACCGTGCCGCAGGCGGAGACGACGGCGGCCGTGACGCCGAGCTCGGCCTCGACCAGGGCGAACAGCTCGCCGAGCCCGGCCCCTTCGGCCACGGCCGCGACGATCCTGCGGTGCCGCCCGAGCGCGCCCCGCAGGTCGCCCGCCTGGGCGGCGGCGGCGCGCCTGGCGACGAGCTCGGTGACCGCCCCGAACGACACCTCGACCGGCACCTCGAACAGCGGCAGCCCGTGCGCGCGGCAGGCGTCCACCAGGTCGTCCGGCACCATGCCGAGCCGCGCGTCGCCGGCGCCGAGCGCGGCCACGCCTGCCTCGGCCAGGGCCTGCACGAACCGGGCGGAGTCGGCGGGCGACTGGCGCCACATCAGGCCGGTCAGCACCAGCTCGCCGCCCGACAGGTACCGCCGGGGATCGGGCAGGTCGGTGATGAGCACGCCCTCGATCTCGCGGTCCAGCCGCTCGTCGCCCGTGAGCAGGGCGAGCCGCAGTTCCGGGGAGGCGAGCAGATCTTGCAACAGCACGACAGAAGCGTATTTGGAGATATATACAAGCATCGACCCCGGCCGTCGCCGGGTTTCATGGCCGCGCCGATAGGCCCCGCCCGTGCCCGGTTGCTGTACTACGACGGTGGAGCGGCGCACGACGACTGAGACGGCGGCGGGGAGCGGGCGGCTTTCGGGCCTCGGCGAGAGCGCGCGGCGCCCCGACGGCACGCTGAAGGTGACCGGGGAGTTCGCCTACTCCTCGGACCTGTGGCTGGAGGGCATGCTCTGGGGCGCCACGCTGCGCAGCCCGCACCCGTCCGCGTGGATCCGCTCGATCGACACCGGCCCCGCGCTCGCGATGCCCGGCGTCTTCGCCGTGCTGACCCACGAGGACGTGCCCGGCGAGAAGTTCTACGGACTGGACATCCGCGACCAGCCGGTGCTCGCCGTCGACCAGGTCCGCCACCAGGGCGAGCCCGTGGCGATCGTGGCCGCCGACCATCCGGAGACCGCCCGCCGCGCCGCCGCCGCGATCGTCGTGGACTACGAGGAGCGCGAAGCGGTGACCGACCCGCGCCGGGCCGCCTTCGACCCCTCCTGCCCCGCCGTCCATCCGCGGGGGAACCTCGTACGGCACCAGCCGGTCAGGGTGGGGAGCACCTTCGAGGCCGACGTGGTCGTCACCGGCGAGTACGAGGTCGGCATGCAGGACCAGGCGTTCCTCGGGCCCGAGTCGGGCCTCGCCGTGCCCGCCGAGGACGGCGGGGTGGACCTGTTCGTCGCCACCCAGTGGCTGCACGTCGACCAGGACCAGGTGGCGCCGTGCCTGGGCCTGCCGAAGGACAAGGTGCGGCTGACGCTCGCCGGGGTCGGCGGCGCCTTCGGCGCCAGGGAGGACCTGTCGATGCAGGTCCACGCCTCGATGCTGGCGCTGCGGACGGGCCGCCCGGTCAAGATGGTGTACGGCCGCGAGGAGTCGTTCTTCGGCCACGTCCACCGGCATCCCGCCCGGATGCGCTACGAGCACGGCGCGACGGCCGACGGGCGGCTCGTCTACGTGAAGGCCGAGATCCTGCTCGACGGCGGCGCCTACTGCTCCTCCACCCCCGCCGTGGTCGGCAACGCCGCGTCGCTGGGCGTCGGGCCGTACGAGGTGGGCAACGTGTGGATCGACGCGTACGGCGTCTACACCAACAACCCGCCCTGCGGGGCGATGCGCGGGTTCGGGGCGGTGCAGGCCTGCTACGCCTACGAGTCCCAGATGGACCGCCTGGCCGCGGCCTGCGGGCTGTCGCCGGTCGAGATCCGCGTCCGCAACGCGGTGTCACAGGGGTCGCGCCTGGCCACCGGGCAGGTGATCGACACCCCCGCGCCGCTGGCGGACATGCTCGCGGAACTGGCCGCGATGCCGCTGCCGCCGCCCGCCTCCCCGGACCTGCGGGCGCTGCCGGGCGGCGTCGCGCAGACGACGCACGGCGAGGGCGTGCGGCGCGGCGTGGGCTACGGCGTCGGCATCAAGAACATCTGCTTCTCCGAGGGCTTCGACGACTACTCGACGGCACGGGTGCGCGTCGAGCTCGCCGGGGACGAACCGCACGTGCTCGTCCACACCGCCGCCGCCGAGGTGGGCCAGGGGCTCGTGACCGTCCAGGCCCAGATCGCGCGTACGGAGCTCGGGATCGGCAGGGTCACGGTCGCCCCGGCCGACACCGCGGTCGGCTCCGCCGGGTCCTCCTCGGCGTCCCGCCAGTCGTACGTCACCGGCGGGGCGGTCAAGACGGCGTGCGAGGCGGTGCGGGCGCGGCTCGACGCGCTGCGGGCGGCCCATCCGGACCTGTCCCTGGAGGAGGTGCTCGAGCGGTTCGGGCCGGTCGAGGAGACACGGGAGTACCGCCACCGGCCCACGTTCCCGATGGACCCCGTCACGGGCCAGGGCGACTCCCACACGCAGCTCGCGTTGTGCGTGCACCGGGCGGTCGTCGACGTCGACGCCGACCTGGGCCTGGTCAAGGTGGTCGAGCTGGCCGCCGTGCAGGACGTCGGGAAGATCCTCAACCCCCTGGCCCTGGAGGGGCAGATCCACGGCGGCTCCGCGCAGGGCCTGGGCCTGGCGCTGATGGAGGAGATCCAGGTCAGGGACGGCCGGGTGCTCAACCCCTCGTTCACCGACTACCTGATCCCCACCATCCTCGACATGCCGCCGATGCGGCTGTCCATCCTGGAGAACCCCGACCCCCACGCGCCGTACGGCCTGCGGGGCGCGGGCGAGCCGCCCACGCTCTCGTCGACCCCCGCGGTGGCCGCGGCGGTCAGGGCCGCGACCGGGCTGGATCTCCCCCGGGTCCCGATCCGGCCCGAGGACATCGCGCTGGCGCCCGCTCCCGCGGCCGGCGCTCAGTCGGCGATGTAGCCGATGGAGGTCACCTCGTAGCCGCGGCTCTTCGAGCCGCGGACGTGCATGAACATGGCGCCGCCCTCGTAGGAGTAGGCGCATCCGTAGCCCTTGGGCTCCGGGTTGCAGCCCTGGAAGAAGTACTTGACGCCCTTCGGGTCGTGCTTCGTCCGGAACAGCGTCTTGACCGCCGTGGCCGAGGCGATCTCCAGGCCGCGGTTGCGGTCGCCCTTGCGCCAGGCCTCGAACAGGTGCTTTGCCGCGGCGGACGGCGTGACAAGGTGGCGGGACTCGTACACCTTCGTGACCTTCGCTCCGGACACGACCATCAGGAGGCCGTCGAGCCCGCCCGGTACGCGCACGCTGGTGTGGACGAACCGGCAGGAGTTGCCCGAGCAGCCCGCGAACTCGTCCGGAGCCCGGTAGGGGTAGGAGAAGAGCGTGGAGACCGCGCCGGCGGTGGCGACCCGGGAGGCCGCGTGGCGATCGCCGCGCAGCCAGGCGCGGAACAGCTTCTTGGCGACCGTCGCCGGTGCGGGCTCGGCCCTCACGACGGACTGGGCGCCGGACTGTGTGGTGGCCTGCGCGGTGGCCTGGGCGGTGGCCTGAGCCGGGGCCTGGGCCGCGTGCGCGAGCGCCGGACCCGCGGCGAGCAGGGAGGCGGGGAGCAGGAACGCGGCGGTCACGGCCGTGGCGGCCGCGCCTCGCAACGATGGTGCTGACACACGCCGTACGTTAGAGGAATCCCCTTGCACCCGGATTGCCCCCGGCTTGCACGCCGGCCTCCGGTCCGGCCGGTCTCCCGGCACCGGACCGGCTCCCCGCGCCGCCCCGGGGGAAACCGCTCCCCCGGGGACGAACTCACTGGAACTGCTCGATCGTGGGCTGGCCGCCGCCGGGCTGCGTCCCACCCTGCTGAGTCCCACCCTGCTGCGTCCCGCCGGGCTGGGTCCCGCCCTGCTGCGTGCCGTCCGGCTGGGTGCCCCCTTGCTGCGTCCCGCCGGGCTGCGTCCCGCCCTGCTGGGTGCCGTCCGGCTGGGTGCCACCGCCACCGGGCTGCCCGGCGTCGGCGGCGGAGGGCGAGGCGGCCGGGTTCGGCTGCTGTCCCGCGGGGGCGGAGCCGGTCAGCAGGGCCATGATCGCGTCGGCCTGCGCCTTGTCGAAGCCCGCGATGCCGAGGCTGTCCTGGGTGATCTCCTGGGCGACCCGCGGGGCGGCCACCACCTTCTCCCCCACCACGACGGCGAGTTGCTGCTTGACCGTCTCGCGGGTGAGCGCGGCGATCTGCTCCTGGCTGGAGGGGGACAGCACGAGCCGGATCGAATAGGTGCCGTCGCTCTCCGGCACCTCCTCGATCTTCTGCACCGTGGTGACCGTGACCCCCGGATCGAGCTGGTAGCAGGAAGTGCCCTTGTCGTCGGGGATCGCGTCCGTCCCCGTGCACGGCGCCGGTCCCACCCCGGTGACCGGAGCGAAGTGCACCGGCGTCAGCAGGGTGCGTACGGATGTCTGCTTGAGCGGCGGGGCGTCCGGGTTGCGGGTCATGATCACGGCGACGGCGCCGAGGACGCCGGACATGACGACCACCAGCACGAGGGCGACGACGAGGGCGATCGTGGTCCCCCTGGCCGCCCTCGGCTCCGAGGGGCCGGCGGGGGCGGGCGGCCCGTCGCCCGGACCGTCCGCTCCGCCCTCGGCCGGGCCGCCGGGCACCGCGGGCAGGTCGGGCGGGACCGGCTCCACCGGCTCGTCGAGCGGGGCGAGCGGGGCGCCGGGAACCTCACCGGGTACGGTCACGCCCAGCGGGTCGTCGAACCGGCCCGCGCCACCGGGCTCGCCCGGCACACCGCCGGGCCCCAGCAGCGGGTCACGGAGCGGGTCACCGGGCACGCCGAGGGGGTCGACAGGCTCGTGGGGCGCAGGAGGCACGCCGAGCGGGTCGCCGAGCGGGTCGTCGAACCGGCCCGCGCCACCGGGCCCGGGCAGCGGGTCACGGAGCGGGTCGTCGAACCGGCCCGCGGCACTGGGCTCGCCCGGCACACCGCCGGGCCCGGGCAGCGGGTCACGGAGGGGGTCGCCGGGCACGCGGACCGGCCCGGTCAGCGTGTCGTCCCGCCCCCCACCGCCGGCGGCGGGCAGAACGGACGTCTCTCCCTCGGCCCCGGGGCCAGCGAACCAGTCGTACTCGCCGGGCGCGCCGCCGCGGCCCTCGGAGCCGACCGGCTTCGGCATGGGCGCCGTCTCGGCTCCCGATGTCAGGCCGCCGGGCCACGGACCGGGCTCCTCGTTCCCCGGCACGGGCGCGTTGTGCATTCCCACCTCGATCCCTTACACCGCTCGCAGAGCCTACCGAGGTCTGCCAACCGCGGGTAACCGGGCGACCATGGAACGCTCAACCCGCTCTCTTGCTGACAATTTGTCATGAATACCCGCCAAATGGTTGCCCGTTGCCCGATGCCATGCGGAAGGCCGAGAGCAGACAGTGAAGACATGAAGGTGGGAGTTCCCCGAGAGATCAAGACGCACGAATACCGGGTCGCGCTCACACCCGCGGGGGTCAACGAGTTCGTCCGCAAGGGTCACCGGGTCCTCGTCGAGAAGGGCGCGGGACAGGGGTCGGCGATCCCCGACGAGGACTTCGCCGCCGCCGGGGCCGTCATCCTCGGCACGGCGGACGAGGTGTGGGGCGAGGGCGACCTGATCCTGAAGGTCAAGGAACCGGTGCCGGACGAGTATCACCGGATGCGCAAGGGCCAGGTGCTGTTCACCTATCTCCACCTGGCCGCTTCGGAGCCGTGCACCCGGGCCATGCTGGAGTCGGGCGTGACGGGCATCGCGTACGAGACCGTGCAGAAACCCGACCGCACGCTGCCGCTGCTCGCTCCCATGTCGGAGGTCGCCGGACGGCTGGCGCCGCAGGTGGGCGCCTACCATCTCATGCGCCAGGGCGGCGGCCGCGGAGTGCTGATGAGCGGCGTCCCCGGCACCTACCCGGCCAAGGTGGCGGTGATCGGCGCGGGTGTGTCGGGCATGAACGCCGCCGCGGTCGCCATGGGCATGCGGGCCCAGGTGCTGCTGCTGGACCGCGACGTCGACCGGCTGCGCCACGCCGACCTCGTCTACCGGGGAGGCTGCCAGACCGTGGCGTCCAACGCGTACGAGATCGAGCGGGCGGTGGTGGACGCGGACATGGTGATCGGCGCGGTGCTCGTGCCGGGCGCCAAGGCGCCGACCCTGGTGAGCAACGACCTCGTCTCCCGGATGAAGCCGGGGTCGGTGCTCGTGGACATCTCCATCGACCAGGGCGGCTGCTTCGAGGACTCACGGCCGACCACGCACGCCGACCCGGTCTACCGCGTGCACGGGTCGGTGTTCTACTGCGTGGCCAACATGCCGGGGGCGGTGCCGCACACCTCGACGTACGCGCTGACCAACGTCACCCTGCCGTACGCGCTGGCGATCGCGGACATGGGCTGGCGCGAGGCGCTGACCGCCGACCCCGCGCTCGCCCTCGGTCTGAGCACCCACCAGGGGCATCTCACGAGCCGCCCGGTGGCCGAGGCCCACGGGCTGGAAGCCGTGCCCGTGGACCGCGTGCTGGTTTCCTGACGTCCGCCGGGAAACCTCAGTTGGACGGCGCCGTGCTCGCCATCGGCTCCTGCGGGTTGCCCGACGCCGACGGCTCCGGCGGGAGCGGCTGCTCCGAGGTGGTGCCGATGCCGCCCGTGCAGGACGCGCCGTACTCGGGGGTGGTGGTCGGGTTCTGCTTGTACTTCTTCACGAACTGCGTCAGCCGGGGGTCGTCCGCGGAGTTCAGCGTGACCTGGTGGTTCCAGGAGCTGGCCACGATCTTGGTGGGCAGGCCCGGGTAGGGGCTCAGCAGCATGTAGTCCGCGGAGGCGATGGTCTTCAGCTTGTCCACCTCGGCCTTGGGCAGGTCGGGGCTGTAGGTGATCCACACCGCGCCGTGCTCAAGGGAGTGGACACCATGCTCGTTGTGGATCGGCTTGTCGTAGATGCCGCAGTTCTGCCAGTAGTAGTTGTGCGGGCCGCCGACGGGCGGGTTCTCCTTGTAGGAGACCTTGGTCCACGAGTGGTCGGAACCCTTGTACGTGTAGGTCTTCACCGCGTCGAGCGACTTGGCCGAGCGGTCCTTGACCACCCACACCGCGACGAGGGCGACAAGGACGACGATCACGAGGCCGCCTATACCCCACATGAGAAGCGCGGCGCGCCGCTCCTTGCGCTTCTGCTCGGCGCGCATGCGAGCGAGGTGCTCACGCCTCGCCTGCGTCTTCTCCTTGGTCATCGCTCCTCCATCCGCAGATCACTTACACCCCCGCTGCGTATGGAGAATAGTGGCTAAAGGTATCGCTTCGGGCAGGGCGCGGGCGGCGGCGAGTAGCCTGTTGGCGATGAGCACTGACATCGACGCTCCTGTGGAGACCGCTCGCCCGGCCCGGCGCTCCCTTTCCGCCCTCGGACTGGTCGCCGTCCTCCTCGCGGTGGCGGCGCTCGTGGTGTTCTTCACCAGGTCCGGGACGCCGGGGGACGCCTCCCCCGAGGCCGGTTTCGCCAGGGACATGGGAGTCCACCACGCCCAGGCGGTGGAGATGTCCTTCGTCCTCAGGGACAAGACCTCCGACGAGCCGCTGCGCAGCCTGGCGTACGACATCATCACGACGCAGAGCACGCAGCGTGGAATTTTCATGGGCTGGCTCCAGCAGTGGGGCCTGGACCAGAGCTCCGGCCGTCCCGCGATGGCCTGGATGTCCGGGCACGGGCACGGCGGGCCGGCCTCCTCCGCCACCACGCCGGCCGCGGCGATGCCCGGCATGGCGACGGAGGAGGAGATGAACCGGCTCCGCCAGGCCACGGGCAGGGACGCCGAGGTGCTCTTCCTCCAGCTCATGATCCGCCATCACCAGGGCGGCGTGGAGATGGCCGAGGGCCTGCTCAAGTTGTCGGACCGCGACGAGGTGCGCGCGCTCGCCCAGCACATCGTGGACGGCCAGAACGCCGAGATCCGCATGATGAAGGACCTGCTGGCCAAGCGGGGAGCCCAGCCGCTCCCCGCACCGTAGCGACCCCCGCTCACGGCCCGTCCGGCCGGGGCACGGGCCGGGAGGTCCGGGCGGGCGCGACCGGGGCCGTCCGCGCCACGGCCCGCGTGATTGCGGTGTCTACGTCGCCGGTCGCGGGTCCTGCGCACGCTCGTGGTTCCGGGCGCGCTCGCGCAGCGCCGTGACCGGGCCCATCCGGACGGCGTGGTCGAGCACGCCGTGGTCGTACGCGGTCTCCGCATGCAGTGCCAGATCGACACCGGACATCTCGTCCTCCTCGCTCACCCGGAAACCCATCAGCCGGTGGATCAGCCTGCCGATCGCATAGGTGACCGCGAAGGCGTACACCGCGACCACCACGATCGCCACGGCCTGCTTGCCCAGCTGGGCGAGCCCGCCCCCGTACAGCAGGCCCCGCGGGCCGTCGGCGCCGGTGAGCGACCGGGTGGCCAGCAGCCCGATCAGCAGGGTGCCGACGATGCCGCCGACCAGATGGACCCCGACCACGTCCAGAGAGTCGTCGTAGCCGTGCCGGAACTTCCAGCCGACCGCCTGCGAACAGATCATCCCGGCGGCCAGACCGATCACCAGGGCGCCCAGCACGTCGACGGAGCCGCACGACGGCGTGATCGCGACCAGTCCGGCCACGATGCCCGAGGCGACCCCGAACGTGGTGGGACGGCCGTCGCGGCGCCGCTCCACCAGCAGCCAGCCCAGCAGTCCGGTGCAGCCCGCGGCCAGGGTGTTGAGGAAGACGGCGGCGGCGGTGCCGTCGGCCGCGAGCGCCGAACCCGCGTTGAAGCCGAACCACCCGAACCACAGCAGCCCCGCGCCGAGCAGCACCAGGGGCAGGTTGTGCGGTCGCATGGCCTCGGCCTTGAACCCGATGCGGGGCCCGAGCACCAGCGCCATGGCCAGCCCGGAGGCGCCCGAGGCGATCTCCACGACCAGGCCGCCCGCGTAGTCGAGGGTGCCCATGCCGTGGATCCAGCCTCCGGGACCCCACACCCAGTGCGCGATGGGGGCGTAGACCACGAGCGCCCATACAGGGACGAAGACCATCCAGGCGGAGAAGTTCGCGCGGTCGGCGATGGCACCGCTGATCAGCGCGGCGGTGATGACGGCGAAGGTGAGCTGGAAGGTGGCGAACAGAAGCGTCGGCACCTGCCCGGTGACCGATCTCGTGGTGATGCCGTGCAGCCCGAGATGGTCGAGGCCGCCGATCAGTCCCAGGCCGCCGAGGTCGTCGCCGAACACCAGGCTGTAGCCGGCGGCGAGCCACGCGATGGTGACCAGGGCGATCGAGACGAAGCTCATCATGATCATGTTGAGCACGCTCTTCGTCCGGACCATGCCGCCGTAGAAGAAGGCCAGGCCCGGCGTCATCAGCAGGACGAGCGCGGTACAGGCCAGGAGCCATGCGGTCGCACCGCTGTCCGTGTTCACCGGCATGTCATCGCCTCGCACTTCTCCACACCTGTGGTGATCGCACCCGGGAGCATCACGAGACTCGCCAATGGCCGTTTCACGGCGTATTCGCGCGAGTTACCGCTGTGTTTCGTATTGCTCACCTCTCGGCGAGCCGTTCAGTCCGCTCGCCGGCGCCCCCGGTGAGAGGGGCGCCCGGCGGCAGCGCATGACGGGGATGCGAACGTGAAGACGAGAACCCTCGTAAGGGTGGGAGCGGTCAGGCGCGCAGTTCCTCGGCCAGCGCCGCGGCGAACGCGTCCACGTCGGCCTCGGTGGTGTCGAAGGCGCACATCCACCGCACCTCGACCATGCCCCCGCCGACCTGCTCGTTCCAGTTGTAGAACCGGAACCGCTTGCGCAGCCGGTCGGCCACGTCGGCCGGCAGGACCGCGAAGACCGCGTTGGCCTCGACCGGGCGCGGCACGCTCACCCCGGGCAGGCCGCGTACGGCGTCCGCGAGCCGCCGGGCCATGGCGTTGGCCTGGCGGGCGTTGCGCAGCCACAGGTCGCCCCCGAGCAGCGCCTCGAACTGCACCGAGACGAAGCGCATCTTCGAGGCGAGCTGCATGCTCGTCTTGCGCAGGTACGGCAGGCCCCGCGACGCCGCCGGATTCAGCACGACGACGGCCTCGCCCAGCAGCAGGCCGATCTTGGTGCCGCCGAAGGACAGGACGTCGACCCCCGCGTCCGTGGTCAGGGCGCGCAGCGGCACGTCGAGCGCGGCGGCGGCGTTGGTGATCCGCGACCCGTCGAGGTGGACGAACATCCCCAGCTCGTGGGCGTGGTCGCAGATCGCCCTGATCTCGGCCGGCGTGTACAGCGTGCCCAGCTCGGTCGCGTTGGAGATCGACACCACCCGCGGCTGCGCGCGGTGCACGTCGCCGAAGCCCCAGGCCTGCCGGTCGATCAGGTCCGGCGTGAGCTTGCCGTCCGGGGTGGCGACCGGCAGCAGCTTCAGGCCGCCGGTGACCTCGGGGGCGCCGCCCTCGTCGGTGTTGATGTGCGCGGTCTCGGGGCAGACCACGGCCTCCCAGCGCGCGCACATCGAGCGCAGCGACACGACGTTCGCCGCCGTGCCGTTGAACACGGGGAAGATCTCGGCCTGCTCGCCGAAGTGCCCGCGGAAGACGCCGCGGACCGCCTCGGTGTAGGCGTCGTCGCCGTAGGAGACCTGGTGGCCCCCGTTGGCGAGGGCGATCGCCTCCAGGATCTCGGGGTGCACCCCCGCGTAGTTGTCGCTGGCGAACGTCCGGCTCGCCGGGTCATGCCGCCGTACGGCATCGGTTGTCACGAGATGTCTCCCCAGTCGCGGTTCGGACCCGCGGCCGGCTCTCCAGAGCCGGCCGCGGGTCCGGATCAGCAGCGTAGATCAGGGGGTGAGGTCGATCCTGCGGCCGTTGACCGCCGCCGGCTCCTCATCCCACAGGCCCGCGACCGCCGCCGCCAGGTCCTTCACATCGGTGAAGGTCCGGTACGGCTTGTCCGGGTTCGCGGCCCTCATCTCATCGTGCACCAGTGCGTTGACCACCAGGACCACCGCGGCGGCGGAGGTGTCCTTCAGCGCGTCGGCCAGCGACAGCGTCCACGCCTCGGCGGCGGCCTTGGCGGCGGCGTACGCCGCGCCGCCCTGGGTCGGCTTCTGGGCGGCCCGGGCCGACACGATCGCGAACCGGCCGTTGCCGCTCGCCCGCAGCAGCGGCTCGAACTCCAGCGACACGTTCTGCAGGGTCCTGATCAGCAGGTCGTGCAGCAGGTCCCAGTCGTCCAGCGAGGTGTCGGCGAAGGTCTTCGACCCGCGCCAGCCGCCGACCAGGTGGACGACGCCGTCCACCCGGCCGTGCTCGGCCCGCAGCCGCTCGGCCAGGCCGCGTACGGCGTCCCGGTCGAGCAGGTCGACGGCCAGGCAGCCCTCGGCACCGGACTTGTCCACGCCGATGACCGTGTCGCCGAGCTCGGCGAACTTCCCGGCGACGGCCCGGCCTGCCGGGCCGCCCGCTCCCGTGACCACGATCACCCTGCTCATCGCACGCTCCTCCAGATCTCGCCCACGCCGTCCGTGCTCACGCCCGGATGCCTCGGGTCGACTCCACCACGTCGGTGAGCTTACGGCGCAGGGCCTCGTAGAACATGCTCAGGGGGAACTCGTCGGGCAGGACGGCGTCGACCATGGCCTTCTGCTCCGTGGGCAGCGCCTGGACGCCCTGCTTCCACACCGAGGCCGGGTCGGGCTCGACGTACGCCGCGACCAGCTCGTGCGCGGCGAGCCAGTGCGCGCGCTTGGACCGGTCGATGCCGTCGCGGTAGAGCTTCTCCACCTCGCCGCGCAGGTCGGCGACGCCGTCGGCGACCCGCGACCAGTCGATGGTGAGCCGGTTGTCGGTCCACCGCACGATGCCCTGCCGGTGCAGGTAGGCGAACAGCAGCTGGCCGCCGAGCCCGTCGTAGTTGCGCACCCGGTCACCGGTGATCGGGAAGCGGAACAGCCGGTCGAACAGGATGGCGTACTGGACGTACCGCGCGTGCGGCACGCCCGCCGCCTCCAGCTTCACGGCCTCGCCGTACGCCGTGAGGTCGCAGCGCAGCTCCTCCAGGCTGTAGAGCCAGTACGGCATGCGCTGCTTGATCATGAACGGGTCGAACGGCAGGTCGCCGTGGCTGTGCGTGCGGTCGTGGACGAGGTCCCACAGCACGAACGTGTCCTGGGCGAGGTCCTGGGACGCCAGCAGCCGGGCGGCGTCCGGCGGAAGCTCCAGCTTCAGCGTGGCCGCGGCGGCCTCGCTGACCCGGCGGAACCGGGCCGCCTCGCGGTCGCAGAAGATGCCGCCCCAGGTGAACTTCGGCGGGGTCTGGCGCACGACCACGGTCTCGGGGAACAGCACGGCCGAGTTGGTGTCGTAGCCGGAGGTGAAGTCGACGAACGTGATCGGCACGAACATGGGGTTGTCGTAGCCGCCCGCCTCCAGCTCGGCGAGCCACTGGGGCCACACCACCCGGATCCAGACCGCCTCGACGTTGCGGTTGGGATTGCCGTTCTGCGTGTACATCGGGAAGACGACCAGGTGCTCCAGGCCGTCGACCCGCTGGGCGTCGGGATGGAAGACGTTCAGCGAGTCGAGGAAGTCGGGCTTGCCGAGCCCGGCCGCCACCCACGCGCGGAAGTCCTTCATGACCGCGTCGAGGTACTCGGCGTCGTGCGGGAAGTGCGGCGCGAGCCGGGCAATGCCGTCGACGATCTCACTGATGCACGCCACGGCCTCGTCGTGGTCGCCGGTGACGGAGCCGTCCTTGGCCTGGAGCGGGCGCAGCCGCTCCACGGCGGCCTTCAGCCGGGCGAACTCCTCCGCCACCTCGGGACGGGACGTCTGTGCGGCGCCGGACGCCTCGGGCACGCGGGCGGCCCAGGTGACCAGGTTGCCCCACAGCTTCTCGTGGTCGTAGTCGCGGATCGAGTCGTCGCCGAACAGGTCGGAGTCGGCCAGGACGACCACGCGCCCCCTGCCGTGCCGTACGGCGGCCACCAGCGGGGCGGACGCGGGGTCGGCGGACGCGGAGGTCTCGAACAGCACGCTCGACCCGGCCGGCACGCCGAGCGTGCCCGCGCGGTAGAAGCAGGCCCGGCGCACCTCCGCCAGCAGGTCCTGGGCCACGCCGCCCTGCCCGGGCACGGCCTGCGCCGAGGGGACGCCGAGGACCCAGGTGGCCACCGTGTTGTGGCAGTGCCCGGGGTCCTGCACGGTCGTGTGCTCCACCGTGACCCCGAACCGGGCGAGCAGGCCGGCCAGGTTGCTGCCGTACTTCTCCTGCTCGTGCTCGGCCAGCACGATCAGCCCGCCGCCGTCGGCGACGTACGCCTCGATGGCGTCGATCTCCTCGGCGGTGAAGACGGGGCTGCCGACCCCGGTGGTGCGCTCCCAGCGCCCGGCCGAGGGGTGGGCGACCACGAAGACGTCACACCCGGCCAGCACGTCCGGGGTGACCGGGCCCTCGGTGTGGGCGCGCACCGTGTGACCGAGCCGCCGCAGCGCGCCGGCGGCCTCCGCGTAGCTGTTGTCGTCGGGATGGGCGGGATTCATGGCCTCGGCGACCTCTCGCCGGATCGTCCACGCCTCGCTGTGCGCCTCGTCGAACAGGACCGCCGGGAACGCCTTCATGAAAAATCTCCCGTAGTGTGAGCCATCTTCCGGAAAATATACACATACCTCGCCATGTGGCGATAAGTCGCCCTAGCGGATGAGGAGACATCACCCGAGCGGCGGACGAGCTCCCGCGGGTCGCCCACCTACCGTCACCGGCCGTAGGAGACAGACCCGAACAAGGGGAGATCGATGTTCAAACTGTCCGACTCGGTGGCCTTCCGGCGCAGCGTCACCGGAGTTTTGCTGTTCGTCGCGCCGCTGCTGCAGTTCGTCGCGCTGCTGGTCGACCCCGGCACCTGGGGCGACGACCGCGAGATGGTCAGCTACGGCGACAACCCGGCCCTGGCCCAGCTGGAGTCCGCGCTCTACCACTGGAGCTGGCTGCTCGTCCCGATCGCGGCCTTCGGCCTGCTCCACCTGGTGCGCAAGAAGTCCGTCGTCCTCGGGCACATCGCCGGAGGCATGACGATCGTCGGCTACATCAGCGTCTCGGCGCTGCTCCTGATGGACCCCGTGGAGTGGTGGTTCGGGCAGCACTACCCGGTCGAGCAGGGCCAGAAGATGTTCGACCAGGTGTTCGAACTGCCCGGCGTGATCTTCGGCTTCACGCTGCCGTGGATCTACTTCGGCATGGTCGGACTGCCGCTGCTCCTGCTGGCCGTGTCCCGCACCGGCTTCGTCCACTGGTGGGTTCCGGCCGTCGTCGCCGCCGGCTACCTCGGCGCGGCCGCCGTGCCCTACAGCCCGGCCACGATCCCGTTCTGGGGCGCCCCCGTCATCGCCATGGGCTACCTCGGCCTCAAGGTGCTCAGGATGACCGACGCCCAGTGGGCGTCGTACTACCCGAGCGCCGACCCCGGCGTCACCACGCCCGACTCGTACGCGAACACGACCGCCTGAGCGCGGTCGCGCAGGTTCAGCTTCATGAGCACACGGGCGACGTGGGTCTTGACCGTGGCCTCGCCGACGAAGAGCTCCTTGGCGATCTCGGCGTTGGTGAGGCCCCGGGCGAGCATCCGCAGCACCTCGAGCTCGCGCGGGGTGAGCTCGGCGAGCTGCGGCGGCCGCACCGGCTCGTGCCGGCCGGCGAAGGAGGCGATCACCCGCGTGGTCACGGCGGGGTCGAGCAGGCCGTCACCCGCGGCGACGACCCTGATCGCCTCCACGAGCTGCTCGGGCGGCGACACCTTCAGCAGGAAGCCGCTGGTCCCCGCGCGCAGCGCGGCGTACAGGTTCTCGTCGGTGTCGAACGTCGTCAGCATGACGACCTTGGGCGGATGCGGCGCGTCGAGGAGCTGCCGGGCCGCGGTGAGGCCGTCCATGCGCGGCATCGAGATGTCCATCAGCACCACGTCGGGCTGGACCCTGCGGGCCAGGGCGACCGCCTCCACGCCGTCGGCGGCCTCGCCCACGATCTCCATGCCGGGCTCGCTCTCGACCACCATGCGCAGACCGGCCCGGATCATCGCCTGGTCGTCCGCGAGGACGATGCGGATCGTCAATTCGTGGCCTCGCTCATCGGCACTCCCTGGGAGATCGGCAGCGTCGCGCGGACGCGGAAGCCGCCCTCCGGCAGCGGCCCCGCGTCGAGGGTGCCGCCGAACAGCTCGGCCCGCTCACGCATGCCGATGAGCCCGTTGCCGGTGGACAGCGCCGGTCCTGCGCCCCCGCCATTATCGGCGACCTCGAGCTCCAGGTGATCACGGCGGTAGGCGAGCCGGATCCGCACATCGGCCTCCCCGGCGTACTTCACCGCGTTGGTGAGGGCCTCCTGCACGATCCGGTAGGCCGACAGGTCGAGACCCGGCGCGAGGTGAACGGGCTCGCCCTCCGTCTCCAGCGTGACGCGAAGCCCCGAGGACCCGACGGTGGAGATGAGGTTGGGCACCATGTCGAGGCCCGGCTGGGGCAGCGCCTCGTCCTGCGGCATCCGCAGCGCGCCGAGCATGATCCGCAGCTCCTCGACCGCCTCCCGGCCCGCCTGCTCGATGCCGGACAGGATCGCGGTCTCCGACGAGTGCTCGCCCTCCTGCGCCGTGCCCATCCGGCGGCGCAGCGCGCCGGCCTGCATGACCATCATGCTGACGCTGTGGGCCACCACGTCGTGCAGTTCCCTGGCGATCCGGCTCCGCTCAGCCGCGACGGCCTCGACGGCCCGGCGTTCCCGCTCGATCTCCAGCCGCGCCGCCCGCTCGCTCATCCGGTGCGCGCGCAGCAGGTAGCCGCGCAGCGCCAGGCCCGTGGCGTACGCCGAGCCGAACATCACCGTCAGGTAGATGACCTCCTCGAACGGCAGGAACCGGTGGTCGACGGCCCCCGAGTCGAAGATCAGGATGCCCGCGAGCGCCCAGGCGCCGCCGTGCTTCAGGGGCAGGTGGGCGCCGATCGTGTGGAAGACGATGAGCAGCGCGGCGAGCTGCCAGACCGGGCACTGCTCGTTGCCCTGCCGGTGCCAGAGGTACTGCGCGAGGATCATCAGGATGAACACCGCCACCGGCGCCCTGCGGCGGTACCAGACCAGGACTCCGGTGGCCAGCGCCTGCCCGACCCACCACAGCTCGGGGTTCTGGGCCGCGCCGTACTCGGTGGCGACCGTGAACGCCTCGAGGGTGCCCAGCGCCATGATGGCCAGGCCGATCAGGAGGTCGACGCGGGGAACCGAACGGAGGGGGGACAAGCGCATGACGCGCAGAGTAACCCCTATCCGGCATAGCGCGCAGCAGGGAACAGACGTCCCGCAATTGGCCTGCAAGTCATCGTCAAGTGACCGCGCGATCATCAGCCTGTATCAAGTGGGTGTCGGTCACGATACTCATCTTGTCGAGCACTGTCCGCGCTGAGACGCTTGAAGCGATCCGAACACGCCTAGGAGACGCAGATGCCCCGCCTGCACTCCCTCATCGCGGGGCTGGGCGCGTTCGCCGCGTTCGCGGCCCCCATGCTCCACCCGCACCCCAGCGGTTCCACCGACCGCGTCACCCCGGGCGCCGTACGCGTGGAGTCCTCCTCGCACGTCCGCATCACGCTGCTGGACGACCGCGGCGTGATCAAGCAGATGGTCCGCGACTACGACGTCGACCTCGCCAAGGGCAGCGGCTTCACGGTCACGCCCGACGGGGTGGTCGTCACCGCGACCCAGGTCGTGCAGGCCGCCGACGACCCCCGGGTGTACGCCGCCAACCGGGTCTTCGCCGAGTACTTCAAGGTGAAGATCCCGGCCGACTTCAAGCGGCACTCGCTGGACGACCCCGACCTCGACCGGCGGCTCAAGGCGTGCTACCCGCCGCAGCAGACCGACTCGACCTGCCTCGCGGACGTCACGACGAACGTCACCGTGCACCCCTACCTCGACCCGCCGCCGCCCGGGGGCCTGCCCGCGCAGATCCTGACCACCGGCGCGGGTCCCGCGGCCCCGGCGGTGCTCAAGGTCACCAAGGGCGGCGAGAAGCAGACGCTGCCCACGGTCCCGCTGGGCACCGCGATCGGCGGCGCGGTCGAGTCGCTCGACGTGATGACGCTGACCGGCAGGCCCTCGGCGAAGCTGGGGCCCAAGCTCGACACCGCGCACCTCGACCCCCCGGGCAGCCGGACCTTCAAGGAGCGCGACAAGGTCCGCAAGCTGCTCGACGACGGCGCGTCCGGCGCGGCCCTCATCGACGACGGCAAGAGCGAGGTGATCGGGTTCATCTCCGGCGGCGGCGACCAGCCCATGACCATCACCCCCGCCGACGAGATCCGCAGTGCGCTGGTCGCCGCCGGCGTCACCCCGCGCCGCGGCCCGGTCGACGTCGTGTACGAGAACGCGCTCGCCTCCTACCACAACAAGCTCTACACCGGCGCGATCCCCGCGCTGCAGCAGGTGCTCAACCTGCGGCCCGACCACGTGGTCGCGGCCGGCCACCTGCGGGACTCCCGGGCCAAGGCCGGCACGGCCGTGGACGCCGGCAGCCGGCCGGTGGCCCGCCCCGCGCGCGCGGAGCAGCCCAAGTCCTCGTCGGTGCCGCCGTACGTGTGGGTGGCCGGGGGCGTGGTGGTCCTCGCCCTGCTGGCGGGCGGCGTCGTGCTGCTGCGCCGCAGGAGCGCGGCGGGACCGCGGGACGGCGAGGGCACCCCGGCCGGCGACGCCTACCTCGGCGGCGTCCAGGCGGACCCGGGCGCGGCCGAGGCCGGGGCGAACCACTCCGGGGAGACCTCCTGGCCGCCGTACGCCGTGACGCGGGTGTTCGGGGCCGAGGCCGCCCGGTCTCCGGAGGTCATGCGGCCGGCTCCGGCGCCGCCGGGTCCCGGGCCCGCGGATCCGTCCCCGCCGGGCGGGCAGTCGTACCCCGCGGATCTGTCGCCCCCGCACGGGCACTCGTATCCGGGCGACCCCGCACCGCCGCGCGGGCCCTCGTACCCGCCGAACCCGTCGTCGCCTCCGCAGGGACAGGCACAGCTGAAGTTCTGCACGCAGTGCGGCATGCGTCTGGGCCAGGGACACCGTTTCTGCGGCTTCTGCGGGAATCCAGTCGATTCGTGAGCGATGTGCTCATAACCAATAGAACGTTCAAGGGGGATGCCGCATGACAGAGGGGCCCGTGATGCCGCCGCTCGTCGGGCGGCGGCTCGGCGACTACACCATCGAGGCGGTCGTCGGGCGGGGCGGCATGGCGACGGTCTACCGGGCGCGCGACCAGCGGCTCGGCCGGGCCGTGGCGCTGAAGGTGCTCGCGCCGCAGCTCGCGCACGACGACCGCTTCCGCGACCGGTTCGTGCGCGAGTCGCGGATGGTGGCGAGCATCGACCACCCCAACATCATCCCGGTGTACGAGGCCGGCGAGCGCGACGAGCTGCTGTTCATCGCCATGCGCTACGTCGAGGGCAGCGACATGCGCAAGCTCGTGCAGTCGGAGGGCCCGCTGCCCGCCGGGCGGGCCAACCTGCTGTTCGCGCAGATCGCCTCCGCCCTGGACTCGGCGCACGCGCACGGCCTGGTGCACCGCGACGTCAAGCCGGCCAACATCCTGGTCACCCAGTCCGACCACATCTACCTGACCGACTTCGGGCTGACCAAGAGCTCCGCGGCCGAGGCCGGGCTGACCAGCCACGGCCACTTCATGGGCACCCCGCGCTACGTCGCCCCCGAGCAGATCCGGGGCCTGCCGGTCGACGGCCGCAGCGACCTGTACGCCTTCGCCTGCGTGGTGTACGAGGCGCTCGCCGGGCAGCCGCCGTTCCAGCGGGACACCGAACTCGCGCTGCTCTACGCCCACGTCTCCCACGAACCGCCGCCGCTCACGCCGTACCGGCCGGACCTGCCGCACGCGGTGAACGCGGTCCTGCTGCGGGCGCTGGCCAAGGCGCCGGACGACCGGTTCCCGACCGGCCAGGCGTTCGTGTCGGCCCTGCGCGACGCGATCAGCGGCGGCGTGGGCGACCCGGCGGGGCCGGTCTCCCCGTCCTATCCCCCGGGCCCCCAGGCGTCCTCCGGGCCTACCGTGATCCCGGCACCCCCCGTGTCCGCCGGGTCCTACCCGCAAGGCTCCTACCCGCGGGAGCCCCATACGCAGGGGTCCTATCCGCAGGAACCCCATGCGCAGGGGTCCTATCCGCGGGCCGCGCCCTCCTCGTTCCCGCCCGGCACCCGGCCGCCCGTCTCCCCCGCCCCGGGCTCGGTGCCGCCGCAGTCGGTGCCCTCGGCGTCCCGCCCGCCCGTGAGCCACCCGCCGGGCGCCGGGACCTCCGGTCACGGGCAGGCCCAGGGGCACGGCTCGTACCCTCCCGAGTCGCCGCGCACGCAGGCGACGGTCGCGTCGGCCGCCTCGCGGGGCCGCCGGCGTGGACTGCCGCTCGGGCCGCTGATCGGCGGTCTGGCGGTCCTGGTGTCCATCGCCGTCGCCGCCGCGCTGCTGCTCACCCGTGGCGGCGACACCGCCGCCACGTGGAACACCTATCCCGGCAGCACCGCGGCGCCGTTCACCATGGCCTACCCCGCGAGCTGGGGCGAGGCCAGGACCAACGCCGACCAGTGGATGATCGCCTCACCCGCCGTCGGCGAGTTCGACGCGTTGTTCGCGGTGCCGGGCAACACCGACTGGTCGAAGGTGAACCCCATCATCACGGCCCACCCGGACCGGGCGACGGGGGTGTTCGCCCAGGTCAGCAACACTCTGAGCACCTCGGACTCGCCGTTGGAGCTGCAGGAGAGCCTGGGCCCCGCGCTCCCCGGCGTGACCACCTACTACGGCGTGCCGGCTCCCACGACCGTCGGGGCCAAGCCGGCGTTCCGGATCGAGGGCGTGCTCAGCGACCCCCAGCAGACCGGGCGCCTGGACTTCTCCGCCTACGTCGTCCGTCAGGGCGACGCCGGCACGACCGTCCTGATCACGTTCTTCTGCCCGGCCGGCCGGTGCGACCGCGCGCTCATCGACCACATGGTGAACACGATCACCTTCAAGTAGCCCGGCGGGCCCGCCAGTCCCGCGCGCCGTCGAGGACGGCCCGGTGGACCGCACGGGCGATCCGCGCGCCCCACAGCGAGCGCGGGCCGCCGAACGCCTCCGCCGGGCCCTCCTCCCGTACGGCGACGCAGACGGCGTCCGACGCGGTCCCCGTACAGGGAAAGCCCGCCTCCAGCAGCGCCTGCGTCTTCGCCTCGGTCACCGTCATCACGGCGTTGACCAGCGCAGGGTCGGAGAACGCGACGGGCACGGCCACCAGGATGTTGATCGTCCCCGGGCGCGGCACGCCCGCCCCCGCGTCGCCCCCGCCGACCGCCTCCCGCGCGGGTTCGGGGACGTACGGCACGCCGGGGTCGGGCACGCCCTCGGGCGAGGCCGCCCAGGTCGGCACGCCGAGTCCCACCGTGGCGACGGCCTCCGCTCCCCCGTCCGCCGCGGCGGCGTAGCGCTCCACCAGCGCCGCCGTCATCATGCCGACCCCGGGACCGCCGGGGCCGAGCGCGTCCATGTGCTCCACCGGATCCATGCGTGCGTAACCGGCCGCCACCTGCGCGTTCAGCACCCACTCGCGGCGGCCGACGCCGCCGCCCAGCATCGCGGAGGAGATCATCCGCCAGCCGGGCCCGAACCGCCACAGCAGCGCGCCGAGCCGCAGGCCGTCCTCCTCGCGGTAGGTCAGGGACGGCCGCGGCAGGCCCGTCACGCTCCCTCCGCGGGGGCCATCCGGGAGGCCGGCGGCCGGACCAGGTGGACGAGCGGGCGGCCGTCGGCGCCCGGCTCCACCCGCACGCTGGCGCCGAAGTGCTCGGTCAGCAGGGGCTCGGCCAGCACCCGCTCGGGTGGCCCGGCCGCGACCGCGCGACCGGCGGCGAGCAGCACGAGCGCGTCGGCGTACTGCCCGGCGAGGCTGAGGTCGTGCAGCGTCGTGACGACGGTGAGGCCGTCGGCCAGGCGCAGCCGGTCGACGAGTTCGAGCACCTGCTGCTGATGGCCGAGGTCGAGCGCCGTCGTCGGCTCGTCCAGCAGGAGCACCGGCGCCTGCTGCGCCAGCGCCCGGGCGAGCACGACCCGCTGCCGTTCGCCCCCGGACAGGTGCCCGAGCGGCCGGGACGCGAAGCCGTCCAGGTCGAGCCGTTCCAGCACCGACCGCGTCACCTCGCGGTCCCGCGGGCTCTCGCTGCCGAGGTAGGGGATGTACGGCGTGCGGCCCAGCAGCGCGTAGTCGTACACCTTCATGTCGGGCGGCAGCGCGGGACTCTGCGGGGCGTAGGCGATCAGCCGGGCCCGCCGGCGCGGGCGCAGGTCGTCCACGGCCGTCCCGTCGACGAGCACCTCGCCCTCTCTCGGGACCAGCCCGGCGACGGCCCGCAGCAGCGTGGACTTGCCCGCGCCGTTCGGCCCGATGACCGCCAGCCACCGGCCGCGCTCGGCCGACAGCGTGACGTCCGTGAGCACCCGCCGTCCGCCGAGCGTGACGCCCACGCCGCGCGCCTCGATCGCCGGGTGCCCGTCGCCGCTCACGTCTCCACCCGCCGGGTCACGCGCAGCACGGTGACGAAGAAGGGCGCGCCGACGAACGCCGTCACCACCCCGATCGGCAGCTCGGCCGGCGCGAGCACGGTGCGCGCGATCGTGTCGGCCAGCACGAGGAACGCCGCGCCGCCGAGGAACGACAGCGGCAGCACGATCCGGTACGACCAGCCGGCGAGCCGCCTGACCACGTGCGGCACGACGATCCCGACGAACGCGATCAGCCCGCTGACCGCGACCGCGGCCGCGGTGGCGAGCGAGGCGGCCAGCACCACGGCGAATCGCACACGCGCCGCGTGCAGGCCGAGGCTGACGGCCTCCTCGTCGCCGACCGACAGCACGTCGAGCAGCCGCCCGTGCAGCAGCATGACGACGGTCGACACCACGGCGTACGGCGCGATCATGCGGACCTGGTCCCAGCCGCCGCCGACGTCGCCGAGGATCCAGGCGTAGATCCGCTGCAGCTCCTCCACCTTGAGCTGCTGCACGAAGGTCTGGATCGCGGTGAGGAACGAGGTGACCGCGACCCCGGCGAGCACGAGCGTCGCGGTGCCGCCGCCCCGGCCCGCCGTGTGGCCCAGCGCGTACGCGAGGAACACCCCGCCGACGGCCCCGGCGAAGGCGGCGACCGGCACCGCGGTGACCCCGGCGTCGCCGCCCAGGAAGACCACGACGAGCGTGACCGTGAGACCGGCCCCGGCCGCCGCGCCGAGCAGGTACGGATCGGCCAGCGGGTTGCGGAACACCCCTTGGTAGCCCGCCCCGGCGGTGGCGAGCAGCCCGCCCACGACGGCGGCGAGCAGCACCCGCGGCACCCGGAGCTGGAACAGCAGGTTCTCCTCGACCGGCGCGAGCCCCGAGTGCAGGGACACCAGCGGCAGCCGGTCGAGCAGCGCGAGCGCGATGCCGCGGGGCGAGATGCCCGCCGCGCCCGCCACCAGGCCGACGGCGAGGCTGGCCGCCAGCACGACGGACGCGACGAGCAGCGCCCGCCCGCGCCGGGCCGGGATCACGGCGTCACCACGCATTCACCGGCCACGCGTTCACACCGCCACGAGCTCAGTTCGCCGCCTTCTGGACGGCGTCGCCGACGGCCTGGGCGAGATCGGCGACCCGCGGCCCCCAGCGGGAGGCGATGTCGTCGTCCAGCTCGACCACGCGGCCCTTCTTCACCGCGGACAGACCGGACCAGCCGGGCCGCTTGGCCAGCGTGGCGGCGTTCTGGCCGCAGCACTTGGTGTCGCCCAGGAAGATCAGGTCGGGGTCGGCCTTGGCGATGAACTCCGCCGACAGCTTGGGGTATCCGCCCGCCGCGTCGGGCGCCTCGTCGGCGATGTTCTTCAGCCCGAACAGGTTGTAGACCTGCCCGATGAAGGTGCTGGACGTCGCCGCGTAGGGCGTGCTGTCCAACTCGTGGTAATAGGTCAGGCTCTTGCCCTTCGGCGCCGCCGCCGCGAGGGCGTCGATCTTCTGCTTGACGCCGTCGGCCACCTCCTCGGCCTTGGCCGTGTTGCCGGTGGCCGCGCCGAGGTCCCTGATCTGGTCGTAGGTCTCGTCCAGCTTGGTCGCGGCGGGTTCGAGCAGCACCGGCACGCCGACCTTCCCCAGACCGGCCACGACGCCTTCGAGGTCGTTGGCGAGCACGACGAGGTCGGGCTTGGCGGCCACGATCGCCTCGACGTTGGGCTTGAACCCCGACAACGAGGTCTTCGGCGCCTCCGGCGGGTAGTTCGACTGGTCGTCCACCGCCGACACCTGCGCGCCCGCGCCGATCGCGAACAGGATCTCGGTGGCCGTGGGCGACAGCGACACGATGTGCTCGGGGCGCTTGGCGATGGTCACCGCGCCGTTTCCGGCCTGCACGGTGACGGGGAAGGCGCCCTGTCCCGTGCCGTTCGAGGCGGCGGTGTCCGAGACTGCGGGGGTGGGGGGCGCGGACGTGGCGGCGCCGTCGGTCTGGCCGCAGCCGGCCAGTCCGAGCACGCCCAGCACCACACCCGCGACGGCCGTGCGTACGGGCCTCACGAGGGTCCTCCATCAGGGGGAATGCCGGGAATCGAGAGACCCGCTGGAAGCGACGGATCACCCTTTTCCACGAGGGTCGATGGCGTCGGCGCGCAGCGCAGGCGACCTGGCTCGTCCCCGGGGGCGGGGAACCACAGTTGCGGGACAGCGCCGGATTCTCACCGGACTTCGCTGCGCGGCGCGCGTCGGACGCAACGGTACCAATCCCCTTGCCGGCGTCCACCCCCGCCCCGCTCTCGCCGGGCCGTGCCCAGGCCCCCGTGCCGCCCCCGGTGGCGGCGGCCGCTCGTCAGGACGGCGACGGCCGCAGGCCGCACCAGGCGTCGGCGCAGGTGAGGACGTGATAGGTGGGGGTTGTCCTGCCGTCGCGCGTGCCGTACCACACGACGCGCGGGCGCCGGTCGGGACCGATGGCGACGTCCGCCTCGCCCACGTGGGACGTGGGGACCAGGCGGGTGACGCCTCTCCCCACGCAGTCGTCGTCGCGGCAGAACAGGACGGCTACCGGTGGGCCGGCCGCGTCGTACCCGGCCAGAACGGGCCGGCCGGCCGGATCCAGGGCCAGGCCGGGGGCGCTCAGCGCGACCAGCTCGGAGGCCGGCACCGTCCGCGGGGTCCCGGAGCAGGACGGATCGCGGCAGAGCAGGATCGTCGTGTCCCCGGTGCCACCACCGTTGTGGACGATCACCGGTCTGCCGTCCGGCCTGACGGCGACCTGGAGCCGCAGGTCGTCGAAGGACCTCCGGGGGTCGTACCGTGGCGAGGACCTGTCGGGCATGTCGAACGCGCGCATGGCCGGATGCCCGCACGCCACGGTGTCGCAGATCGCGATGGTGACCTTCCGGGTGATCGGGTCCGCGTACGCGATCACCGGGCGCCTGTCCGGAGACGCCGCTACGGCGAGGGCGCGGGGCTTTCGGTCTCCGACGAAGTCCGCGACGGTGAGGTCTCCCACCGTGATCGTCCGGGGGTGGACGCAGGCGAGGTCCGGGCACCGCGTGAGCGTCACGCGTGCGGGAGCCGGGTATCGGTCCGCGGAGACGGGCGCGATCGAGGCGACGGCGATGCCGTCTCGCGTCGCGACCGCCGTGGCGTTCACCGGGGCCACGTCCAGCCGGAACGCGTCGCCGGGCGCTGTCCGCAACGGCGGGCCGGGACGCCACGTGCAGCCGCCGGGCCGGCAGGAGAACAGCTGGAGCTTCCGCCGTCCGGCCTCATCGGGCCCTCTCACCCAGCCCGCGAACACCACCGAGCCGTCGGGGGTGACCGCCGCCCCGGCCTGCCCCTCGAAGGAGGCGTCCAGGATGACGGTGGTCTGCGTGCCGCAGGTGCCGTCGCCGCAGAACGTCACCTCCTGGAACCCCCGGTCGCGGATGACGATCGGAACCCCGCGAGGGCCGAAGACGATCCGGACCGGTCCCGGGCCGTTCTCGCGGAGATCCCAGCCGAGGTCCTCGCCCGCGATCTCGTTGTCGGTCACGCCGGCGAGCGGACCGGCCACCGCGTAGCCGCCGTACAGCAGGCCGGGCAGAAGCACCAGCCCGACCGGCCACCAGCGCGTACGCCACCCGCCGCGCGCGCCGCCGGGCGCGGTCGCGGAGCATCCGCGCCCGCCCTTGTCTCCCCGGATCACCAGGGCTCCCCAGCGCGCCTCGTTCTTCTTATGAAGCCGCGCGTAGCAGCAGCCGAGCACCGCGGCCTGGAACGGCACCAGCAGGACGCCCGCCGTCATCCGCAGGGCGTCACCGAACTGCACACCGGCCGGGACGGGGAGGGCCGCGCAGAGGAGGTGCAGACCGAGCTGCGCCAGGCCCGGAACGACGGCGAAGGCCACCACGATCGTCCGGATCGTCCACCAGTAGTCGTAGGCCGCCAGGTGATACGCCGCCGTCAGCGGGGGAATCCGTTCGGGCAGCGCCGTCCAGGCGAGTACGGCCGGGAGCGCCAGGAGGACGAGCAGCACGCCCAGGATCACCGCCGCGACGATCGATCCCGTCGCATGGGCCACCACGGCCGTGACGCCGGCCTGCACGGCGAGAATCACCACGAGATTGACGGTGAGCAGCAGCACGGCGTGCGGGCGCCGGAGAACGGCCAGAACGGCACGCCCCGCCGACAGGGGGCGGCCCTCGATGTGGCCCACCACGAGGTGGCTGCCCGCGGCCAGGCAGGCGAAGCCCGCCACGACGGTCGTCAGCACGAGCCCGACGACGATCCATAGGACGGCCGGTGAGGGCACGAGGAGCACAGGAGCTCCGTTGACGAAGGAGACCCGGTGGCCCAGGGCCACCAGCACGGCCACCAGCGCCACGAACGGCGGGACGAGGACCAGGGCGCACACCGCCAGCAGATGCCGGTAGAGACGGACGGCCGTGCCGTACATAATGCGCAGGCCGCGAAAGCCTCTCAACTGGTCGAACGCGTCATCCGGCCAGGCGGCGGGCGATCCCGCCTCGCTCACCGGCGTGCCGAGGCTCATGTCCCTCCTCCGTGTGTCCGGGCGCTTCGTTCAGGACTTCAGGCAGTACGGGTCGGCGCAGGTGAGGACGTGATAAGCGGGCGTCCCCCCGCGATCGGGCGTGCCGTACCAGACGATGCGCGGGCGGCGGTCGGGGCCGATGACGAGGTCGAGGGGACCGAACGCGTTCGCGGGAATGAGGGGGGTGAGCCGGCGGCGGGCGCAGCCGGTGTCCTCGCACGCCAGGACGGTCACCCAGAGGTTCTCCGTGTCGTAGCCGGCCAGGATCGGACGGCCGGCGGCGTCAAGGGCCAGGCCGGGGGCGCTCCTGGTGGCGATCTCGGACACGGTCACGGACCGCGGGGCCCCGGAACACTCCCGGTCGGGACAGAAAAGGATCTTCGAGACCTCGCGCTCCGGGTCATTCTCGACGATCACCGGCCTGCCGTCCGGCCCGATCGCCATCTGGATCCGCAGTGAACCGGTGAGCCACCCCCACAGGACCGGCTCGGGCGACTCGGACGCCGTGAAGGCATGGCTCCGCGGATGCGGGCACGCGGGAGAGTCGCAGCTCACCACGGTCGTCCTCCGCGAGACCCGGTCGACGAAGGCGATCACCGGGCGCCCGTCCGGGGACACGGCGACGGCGACCGTGCGGTTGTCCACGCTGACGGCGGCCCTGTCGCGGAGGCGGCCGACAGTGACGGTCCGCGGAGCGGTGCACGCGGCGTCCCGGCAGAGCGTGAGCTCGACGCGCGCGAAAACGCCGCCGGAGCCGGGCTCCGGGGCGATCGACGCGATGGCGACGCCGTCCGGTGTCGCGGCCGCCGCGACGTTCACGTGCAGCCACCCTTTCCGCGCCAGCCTCAACGGACTTCCGGGCCGTCGCGCACAGCCGCCGGGGCGGCAGGAGAACAGGTGGAGCTCGACGTCGTCGCTCGGCGACGGCTCGTACACCCATCCGGGGATCAGCACCGAGTCGTCGGGCATGGAGGTGGCGACGGACTGCCCGTCCAGGTAGGCCCCCAGGGGGACGGCGGCCTGCCGCGCGCAGGCGCCGTCGCCGCAGAAGGCCGGCTTCGGCATGCCGCGGTCGGTGATGACGACCGGTCGGCCGCCGGAGCCGGTGACGATCTGGGCGCCGATCGGCTGGTCCGGGTACCGCTCCTTCGCGATGAGCTCGTTGTCGACCACCTCGGCCCGCCCGAGCGGGTTGGCGGCGGCGAACACCCCGTACAGCAGGCCGGGGAGCAGCGCGGCCACGACAGGCCAGGACCCGGTCCGCCGCCTGGCGGGTTCGCCGGTCGTCGTGGGCTCCGGCGTGTCCCACTTCCTGAGGTAGGCGTAGCAGCATCCCAGCGTGGCCGCCTGAAACGGTGCGAGCAGGACTCCCGCCGTCACCCGTACGGCGTCGGCGATCGCCACGCCGGTGGGAACCGGGAGCAGGAAGCGCAGGCCGTACAGGGCCGCCTGGGCCAGACCGGGGATGACGAGGCACGCCAGCGCCACCCTCCAGGCCGTCCCCGTGTAGTCGCGGGCGGCCAGGCGGAACGCCGTTCTCAGCGGAGGAAGGCGCCCCGAAGACACGGTCAGCGCGGTCAGGGCGAGCAGGGCGGGCAGCGTGAAGAGGCCGGCCACCGCGACCAGGACCAGCGCCAGAACGATCGACTCCAGCAGCTCCGCCACGACGACGACCAGGACGAGCAGCGCTCCGGCCACCAGCGTCAGCTCGGCGGCGAGCAGCAGGAAGGCGTGCGGACGGCGCAGGACGGCCAGGACGGCACGCGCCGGCGACGACGGGCGACCGTCGATGTGATCGACGACGAGGCGGCTGCCCGCGGCCGAACAGGCGAGTCCGGCGGCGATCATGATGAGCAGCACCCCGGCGTACGCCCACAGGACGCCCGGCGACGAGGTCAGGAGCAGCGGGGTCCCGTTGACGATGACGATCCGATCGTCCAGGGCCACGACCACGGCCGCCGTCGCCACGAGGGCCGGGACGATCGTCATGGCGCACACGGCCAGCAGCGGCCGGTAGAGGCGGCCGGCGGTGCCGTACACGATCTCGAGGTTGCGTCCGCCCCACACCTCGGCGAGCGTCTCCTGCGACCACCCCTCCGATCGGGCCGCGGGGCTGGTGGACGATTCGATACTCATTTCCCCCCCCCTCGTGGCCGCGGGCCGGTCGTGTGAAGCCGGGCCGCGGGCAGATCGGCGCCCCGGCCCCCGTTCCTCATGGGGCGCAGTGCGGGTCGGCGCAGGTGAGCAGGTGGTACGCGTTGTCGCCGGCCGGATCGGCCGTGCCGTACCACAGAATGCGCGGCCGTTGGTCGGAGCCGATGGCGAGGTCGAACTGCCCGACCCCGCCGGCGGGCAGCAGAGGGGAGGCGGAGCGGCGGGCGCAGTCCTGGTCCCGGCACGCGACCAGGTCGATCACCATGGCGCCCTTCCGGCGGTACCCGGCCAGCAGAGGGAGGCCTTGGGCGTCCAGGGCGAGGCCGGGCGCGCTCACCGCCACGACCTCGGGCACGGGCACGAAACGAGGCGTGCCGGAACAGGCCGGATCGGAGCAGAGCAGGACCGTCGAGGTGTGACCGTCGCCGGGGTCGCTGTACACGACGACCGGCCGGCCGTCCGGCCGCACCGCCACCTGCGTGCGCAGGTTGCTGGTCAGCCAGGTGTACCTGGTCAGCGCGGGCAGGTCGAACGCGTGGATCGACGGGTGTGCGCACGCCGCGGACTCGCAGCTCGCCACGGTGAGCTTGTGGGTGCCCCTGTCGGTGTAGGCGACGACCGGCCTCCCGTCCGGGGAGGCGGCGACGGCCAGGACGCGGGCGTCCATGTCCTCCAGCGTCCAGCTGTCGACGATGTCGCCCACCGGGACGACGCGGCGCCGGGCACAGGCGACGTCGTCGCACAGCGCGAGCACGACGCGGGAGAGGGGCTTCTTGCCGCGGCCGGGAAGACGGGCGCTCCAGGCGATGGCGAGGCCGTGCGGTGTCGCCACGGCGGCGGCCCGCGCGTCCGACGTCTCCTCGGTGGCCAGCGGTTCGCCCGGCCGCCGGATGCAGCCGTCGGGCCGGCAGGAGAACATCACCAGCTCCATCCGGGAGGCGCCGATCTCATCTGTCCAGCCCGCGACGACCAGCGAGCCGTCGGGCGCGACCACCGTCGCCGGATGGGTGCGGAAGTGCTCGTCCAGCGTGACGCTGACATGGTCGCCACACGTGTCGTCACCGCAGAACACCGCCACCGGGCGGCGCTCGTCGCGGAAGACGACAGGTTTCCCGCCGGGGCCGAGCATGATCTCGGTGCGCGACGGGTAGTCCACGGCCTCTTCCTTGACGCCGATCTCGTTGTCGACCGTTCGGGCCCATGAGAGCGGCTCGGCCGCGTACCCGCCGTACAGCAGACCGGGCAGCAGGGCGACCAGCAGTACGGCCGGCCACGCGACGATCGGCCACCACCGCCGCCGCCCGACGCGCTCGTTTCCGCGGTCGTGGCCCTCCTCCCGGTCGAGGCCGTGGACAGTGGCCGGTTCCAACCGTTGCAGGCGGGCGTAGCAGCAGCCCACGGCGGCGGCCTGGAGCGGCGTCTGCAGGACGGTCGCGGCCAGTCGCGCCGCGTCGCGGAACAGCCCGTCGGTGGGGGCGGGAAGCAGCCCGCCCAGTGCGAACAGGCCCAGGTGGAGCAGGACGGGAACGGCGAGGTATCCCAGCGCCAGCGTCCAGACGGCCTCGCCGTAGCCACGGGAGATCAGCCGCCACGTCGTGCGCAGCGGAGGCACCCCGTCGGTCAGTGCGGCCCACGCGATCATCAGCGGCAGCGTGGTGACGCCGGCCGCCGTCACCACGATCACCGCCGGGACGACGGACTCCGCCGAGGCCGCGAGCGCCGCACCGATGGCCACCAGCACGGCGACGGCCGGCACGAACACGATGACGAGCATGGCGAACGCTCGCGGCCGGCGCAGGACGGCCGTCACCGCGAGCCGGGCCGACAACGGACGGCCGTCGATGTGGTCCAGCACGAGACGGGCGCCGCCGGCCAGGGCGGCGAGGCCTGACGCGATCGCGGTCACCGCGGACACGGCGAGGACCACGCCGAAGACCGGTGAGGGCTCGACGAACCGCGGGATTCCGCCGACGACCGCGACCCGGCCGCCCGCGGCGACCAGCACGGCCAACGGCGCCACAAGGCCCGGGACGAAAGTAATGGCGCATATCGTTAGCAGATGCCGATAAAGGCGGCCGGCCGTGCCGAAAATAACCGAAACGCTGCCACGGGTGGCCATTCGCGCAGAAGTATCCGCGGGCCGGCCTCCGGATCGCGTCGTCGCGCTCGCGAGCGGTTCGAGATCCATTCTCTCCTCGCGGGCGCCTGTATAGGACGAACGACCGGTCTACCTCCGGCGATGCTCGAACGGCGAAGTGCCGGAAACCAGGCCAGACTAATCCACCAATCGAGATCGCGCATCCCATAGATTTCTCGTGATATCGGAGAATTTCGACGGGCGGCCGAATTGCGCCTTCGCGGCGATCGCGCCTCCTGCCGATGCCTGGTCCCTGAACCGGGCCTGCCATTTACGACGCGAGAGGCCGGGTGTGCCGAGCACGGTGGGGAGGCCGGGCGCCGGACAGCACCTGGACGTTGCCGCCGTGGTGCTTGTGCTTGCCGCTCCACCCCTCGCCGGCGCCGTTCTGGCCGGGCCTCGGGCGCCCGCCCTTCGTCCGAACCCTCGGCGCGGTCCCGTCCCGGCCTGGTCACCGCGCCACGGGCACGGACGGCCGCCTTCCTCCCTTCCGTCACCTGGGCGTTCCCGGGGACGGTAGGGCTGGCCCTACCCCGGTGGTAGGGGGGCGCCCATGATCGGAAGTAGGGACCGCGTCGCTGTGCCGGCCGGGGCCGCGGCGGGACGCTTGACGTGCCCGGCGGGACCGGGACTCCGAGGCCGCAGAACCTCGCAGACCCGAGCCCCGAGAACCCCGAGAACCCCGAGAACCCCGAGCCTCGCAGACCCGGGCCCCGAAAACCCGAGCTCCACAGACCGCGCACCGGGGGAACCCCAGCCCCGGCCCCGCCGCCCGCAGGCTCACCAGTCCGCCGGCCGACACAGCGAAGGCGTCCCCCATGTCCCTGACCATGCTTCCCCCCGCTCCGGAAAGGGCCCCGGCCGCACCCGCGCCACGGGACCGCTTCATCGACGTCCTGCGCGTCTTCGGGATGGTCCTCGTGGTCGTCCAGCACTGGACGATGCCGGTCCTGTCGTACGCCCAGGGGCGGCTGACCACGGGAAACGCCCTGGCGGCGGTTCCGTATGTCACCTGGATCTCGCAGGTCATGCCGCTGGTCTTCTTCGCCGGGGGCGCGGCCAACGCGATCAGCTTCAGGTCCGCGGCCCGCCGGGGCGGGACGGCCCGGGAGTGGACGGCGCGGCGCGTGCGCCGCCTGGCCTGGCCGGTGGTGCCCCTCGCGGTCGTGTGGCTGCCGCTCCCCCACCTCCTGATCGCGCTCGGGGTGCCCGCGCAGCCGGTGGAGGTGGCCGCGCGAACGGTCGGCCAGCTGCTCTGGTTCCTGGCGGTCTACCTGCTGGCCGTGGTGGCCACGCCGCATCTGCTGCGGGTGCGGGCCGGGGTGGCCCTGCCGGTCCTGGCGGGCGGTGCGGTGCTTGCGGACGTGGTCCGGTTCTCCGGTCTGGAGGCCGCCGGGTATCTCAACGTCGCGTTCGTCTGGCTGGCGGTCCACCAGGTCGGGTTCCGGTACGCCGAGGGCGGCCTGGAGTGGCTGACGGGACGGCGGGCCGCCGGGCTCGCGGTGGCCGGGTTCGCGATGGTGGCGGCACTCGTGGTGACCGGGCCCTACCCCGCCAGCATGATCGGGATGCCCGGGATGATCTCGAACATGGCCCCGCCCAGCGTCTGCCTGCTGGCGCTGTTCGCCGGCCAGCTCGGCCTGGCGATGCTGCTGCGGCCCGCGCTGAACGCGCTGGCCGCCCGGCCGAGGGCCGAGGCGGTGCTCACCGCGCTCGCGCCGCGCATGATGACCGTCTATTTGTGGCACATGACCGCGCTGGTCACCGTCGCCGGTGTGGCGACCCTCGGGTTCGGGCTGGCGACCCCGCACGCCGGCTCGGCGGCCTGGTGGAGCGCCGTACCCCTGTGGCTGGCCGCCCTGGCGCTGGTCCTGGTCGCGCTGACCGCGCTGCTCGGCCGTTTCGAGGAGCCCGTGGGGGCCGCCGCCCACCGGCACGTGCCCGTGGCCGCCCCGCTCGTCGGCGGCGCGCTGCTCACCCTCACGATCACCGGCTTCGCGCCCGGCCCGGCGCCGTTGATCGCCTCCGCCGCCCTGGCCGCGGGGCTGGCCCTGGTCAGCCGGCCCGCAGCTGCCGCTCCACGTCGTCGATGACCTCCTGCAGGCGCAGGCCGTGGCGGGCGTCGAGCGGATGCCCGCCGCCGTCGCGCACCGTCCGCGCGAACTGCCCGACCACCTCCGGGAAGACGTCGCCGAGGTCGGAGCCGAGCAGCGAGGCGCTGCCGCGCCGGCCGTACACGTCGATCCGGCTGGGCGGGGTCTCGCCCTCGGCGGCCATGCACAGCGACGCCTCGCTGACCGCGCCGCCCTCGTGCTCCAGCAGCAGGCCGACCCAGCCGAGCGGATCGCCGTGCGCCCTCACCGCGACCACCCGGCCGAGCGCGGCGTCGAGCAGGTCGATCGTGTGCGGGCCCACGTCGAGCACCGCCCCGCGCTCCAGCCGCCAGGGGGTGGCGAAGGGGCCGCCGCGCAGGCTGCCGGAGATGTTGGCGGCGTGCCCGCCGAAGGGCTCGATGAGCCGGGCGCGGTCCAGGAACTCGACGGTGGCCGCCGAGTAGCGGAACGTGAAGATCATCTGGGAGGCCACCCCCGCCTCCTCGATCGCCCCGGCCAGGCGCCGGGCGCCGTCGAGGTCGGCCGCGAGCGGCTTCTCCAGCAGCAGCGCCCTGCCCGCCCGGGCCGCGAGCACACCCAGCTCGGCCTGCACGGCGGGCGGCACGCAGAAGGCGACCGCCTCGGACGCCGCGAACAGGTCCTCCAGCCGCTCGAAGGAGGGCGCGCCGTGGGCGTCCGCGAGCGCGCGCGCCGCCTCGGGCCTGCGCGCCCAGACCCCGGACAGCGTCGTGTGCGGCCCGGCCGCGAGGGCGGGCGCGTGGACCATCTCCGCCCACGGTCCCGCACCGACGAGTCCCACCCGCACCGGCTCCATAGGGCCCCCTCTCCGCGGGGACCCTACTGCAGGCCGCCGCCGCACGGTCAAGGGGGCCGCCGCGCGTGGATCCGGCCGTACGGGCAAGATGTAGCCCCTATGAACGTCATCCTGCTGAGGCACGGCGAGACCGAATGGAGCAGGGCCGGGCGGCACACGGGCCGCACCGACCTGCCGCTGACCCCGCACGGCGAACAGGAGGCGCGCGCCCTGTCCCGCCTGGTGGCGGGCCGGTCGTTCGCGCTGGTCCTCGTCAGTCCCGCGCAGCGGGCCCGCCGTACGGCCGAACTGGCCGGCGCCGGGCCGTACGAGGTGGACCCGGACCTGTGGGAGTGGGACTACGGCGGCTACGAGGGCGTCTCCACCGCCGACATCCGCAGGTCACGTCCCGGCTGGTACGTCTGGCGGGACGGGGTCGTCCCGGGAGACGAGGCGCACCCGGGTGAGACCGTCGAGCACGTGGGACAGCGGGCGGACAAGGTCCTCGCCCGGATCCGGTCGGCGGACGGCGACGTGCTGGTGGTGGCGCACGCGCACATGCTGCGCGTGCTGACGGCCCGCTGGCTCGGGCTGCCCGCCGACCACGGCAGGTACTTCCGCCTCGAGACCGGGACCTACTCCGTCCTCGGGCACGAGCACGGCGACGAGCCCGTCCTGCTGCGCTGGAACGCGCCTGCCTGAACGCACCCTCCGACGACCACGCGTAACGGTCACGCTCCGGCGATCACGCTGCGGCGATCGCCCTGTGACGGTCAAACCTGGGCGACCGGCTGGGGTTGCGGTCCTCGGCCGGTCAGCCACTCCAGGACCTTGCGGTGGCCGCGCCGGGCGTCCTCGAAGTGCCCCCACCGCCAGTACCTGGGCTGCTCCCGCACCCCGGTGACCCACGTCCGGTACGCCACCGGCCTGGGCCGCCCGTCCGCCGGGTCCACCGGCGAGGCGACGCCGTAGGTGCGGATCACCACACGGCCTCCGGGTGCGATCAGCACGTCGTCGGCCACCGGATAAAGAGTCATCTGGTCCAGCACGGGGTCCCCCTTGTGAGCTTTCCTGGGACTCACTGTGCCGCATCCGTGTTACGCCTCCCGCGTCGCGTTGTTACGCCCGTGAGAAGCGGATGAACACGGTTACACCAGAGGGCCGGTCATACCAGAAGGCCGGTCACACAAGGAGGCCGTCGAACTCGCCGTCCTTGACCCCGAGCACCAGGGCCCGTATCTCGTCGCGGGTGTAGATGAGCGCCGGCCCGTCGGGATAGCGGGAGTTGCGGACGGCCACGCTGCCGTCGGGGAGCTCGGCCAGCTCCACGCAGTTGCCGGTCGAGTTGCTGTGGGCGCTCTTCCGCCAGGTCACCCCGGCGATGTCGGTTGCGGGCATCCCGTTATATGTCTGCATTCATGTCTCTCTGAGAAGTTCGCCGAGGATCTCGGCAGTGCCGCCGGGCGTGGTGCTCTCCACGCACAGCTGCTCCATGGCCGTGAGGTAGGGATCGATGTCCTCACGTTTGTCCAGGTAGAGCGCACCCCAGAGCTGCTCGACGTAGACCACGTCCGAAAGGTCGGACTCCGGGAAGCGGAGGATGGTGAACGCGCCTCCCTCGGCCGCGTGCATCCCGTAGCGAAGGGGCATCACCTGAAGGGTGATGTTGGGCAGCGTGGACACCTCCAGCAGATGCTGGAGCTGTTCGCGCATCGTCGCACTCCCTCCGATGGGCCGCTTGAGCGCGGCCTCGTCGATGACGGCCCACAACCGGGGACCGTCCTTGCGCGTGAGCCGCTCCTGCCGCTGCATCCGCAGATGGACGCGCTGTTCGAGCTCGTCCTCGGGAGCGTCCGGATGACCGAGCCGGATCACCGACCGGGCGTACTCCGCCGTCTGCAGCAGGCCGGGCACGAACTGCACCTCGTAGGTGCGGATCACGCTGGCGGCCTCCTCCAGGCCGATGTAGGTGACGAACCAGTTCGGCAGCACCTCGCCGAACTTGTGCCACCACCCGGGCGTGTTCGCCTCGCGGACCATCTCCAGCAGGCCACGCCGCTCGTCGTCGTCGTGGACGCCGTACAGCGTGAGGAGGTCTTCGACGTCACGTGTCTTGAACCCGACCCGGCCGAGCTCCATCCGGCTGATCTTCGACTCCGAGGCACGGATGTGAAATCCGGCGACCTCACGGGTCAGTCCCCGTTGCTCGCGCAGCCGGCGAAGGCTCGCACCGAGCATGATGCGTCGAACGGTGGAACCGGATCCGGGCGGATCTATGGACACGTGCTATTCCTCCGCTTTGTGGACTGGTTCACAGTCTGTCAAAGATCGCCCCCTTCGTCCCAGTGGTGTTCGGGGGTAACCGTAGCGCTTGCACAACGCGCTTGCACGTGCATTCGCCCTTGCACATGCACAGGAGTGTCCCTCATCATGATCCCGTGCAGTCCACGAACCTGACTCGTGGCCAGAACCAGTGGTCGGCGCTCGACTGGTGGCCGCCTATCGGCTGGTGGCCGGAGCCCGCTCGCGATCTCCTCGCCCCCGGGTCGGCCACCGCCAGCGCCACCTTCGTCCTGCCGCCCCGCCCGGAGTCGGTCCACTCGGCGCGCAGCTTCGCCGCCGGGACGCTCGCGGGCTGGCAGTTGGCGGACCTGCTCGACGGGATGGAACTGGTCGTCTCCGAACTGGTCACCAACGCCCTGCGGCACGGCATGGTGCTCGCCGACAGCCGCGTGCGGGAGGCCATGCGGTTGTCGCTGATCCGGCGGGGCGGCCACGTGACCTGCGCCATCACCGATCCCGGATCGGCGGCGCCGGTGCTGCGGGACCCCAGCCCCTTCGAGCCGGGCGGCCTCGGGCTGCACATCGTGGAGTCGCTGAGCGTGCGCTGGGGCTGGTGCCCGCTCGTCCCGCAGGGCAAGGCGGTGTGGGCCGTACTGGCGGCCTGACCACCGGCCGGCGGCCGGACGGCGGGGCCACGCGCTTCGCCGGGGCCCTCCGCCGCCCGCGTGAAGCGATGGCCGCTCTCCCGCGAGGGGCACCGGAAAACCTAACCCGACCGCCACATCTGCCTGTCTGCGATCCCGGTCCGCCGGCCGAAGAGCGCTCCCGTGCAGCCCGGAATGCATGGGAGCGCCCTCCGGCCGGCGGCCCGGATTCCCCGGAACACGCCCCGAACCCGGGCGGGACAGGCGATGATGTGCTGATACCGGGCCGTGACGGCCCGGTGGCGTGCTCACTCCCCATCGATCGGCGGAGAGATGTCGTGATCCCGGGATTCGTGACTTTGCGCCCTTCGGCCGCCCGCGGACCCCGGCGAGACCCCGATCTGCACTACGGTGGCTTCCTTGGACTCCCGAGAGACCTACGATGGACGATCACCTAATCGGCTGGCTGACCGGTCTTGACGAAGACAGGCTGGCCCGCGTGCTGGCCAACCGCCCGGACGCGCTCGCCGCGCCGTGGCCCCGGCGCCTGGACGCCCTCGCGCAGCGGCTGACCGACACCTTCGCCGTCATGGAGGTCATGCGCGGCCTCCCCCTCCCCCCGCTCGAGCTCCTTCAGGCGTGCCTGGTCGTCGGCGGCCGTCCGACGGAGGACGAACTGGCCCGCTTCCTCGGAGTGAGCACCTCCGCGGTGATCCCCTGGCTCGACCACCTCTACGAGCACGCCGTCGCCTGGCCCGGCCGTGACGGCAGGATCACGGTCGCCGACGCCGTCGCCCGCTGGTGGACCGCGCCCTGCGGCCTGGGCGAGCCGCTCGGCGCGTACCTCGACTCCTGGAAGCTCAGCACCGACGCGCTGCGCCGGATGTGCCACGTGCTCGACCTGCCCTCCCACGGCGGCAGGCGGCAGGTGATCGCCCGGATCACCGCGCTGCTCGGCGACTGCGAGCGCCTGGGGACGCTTCTCGACGACGCCCCCGACGGCACGCTCGGCATGCTCGACGACTTCGCGTGGGACGGCCCGGTCCGCAGCGTGAACGGCAACCGGTTCATCACCCCGGGGACGCCGGAGAAGTGGGCCCTCGACCGCGGCCTGCTCTTCCGCACCCAGTGGGACCTGGCCGAGATGCCCCGCGAGGTCGCGCTGGCGCTGCGCGGCCCCGACTACCGCGGGCCGTTCACGCCCTACCCGCCCGACCTGGCCACGACCGCGGGCGACCCCGACGCCGCCGAGCACGCCATGTGCCTGGCCGCGCCGCACGTGCTCGACCGGGCCACGGCGCTGCTGGAGAACGTCGACAAGACGCCGCTGCCGCTGCTCAAGAACGGCGGGGTCGGAGTGCGGGAGATCAAGCGGCTGGCCAGGGAGACCGGCTGCACGGAGGACGAGACCCGGCTGCTGCTGGAGATCTGCGCGGTCGCCCGGCTGATCGCGGTCGACGAGGAGGCGGGCGGGCTGACCCCCGCCCGCCGGTACGACGCCTGGCGGCTGGAGGAGGCGCCCATGCGGCTGCGCGTCCTGCTGGCCGCCTGGTGGCGCATGGAGCGCTCGTCCCTGCGCCGGGTGGAGGGCCGCCACCCCGCCGCGCTCGGCGACGACCCGGCCGGCGAGACGATCGCCAGGATCCGGTGGGCGCTGTTCGCGGCGCTCGCCGAGATCCCGGAGGACAGGGGCTTCGCGACGCTGCGCGAGCTGGTGCAGCGGGTGCACTGGCGGGCCCCGCTGCTCGACCGGGAGCTGCTGGACGGCTGCGCGGCGGCCGTGCTGGAGGAGGCGCGCCTGCTCGGGCTCGTCGCCTGCGACGCGCTCACCGGCCTCGGCCGGGCGCTCGCGCCGCTGGCCGGCGTGGCCGGGGACGAGGGCCGCGAGTGCGTGCCCGAGGTCGAGCACGATCCCGCGCTGGCGAAGGCCGCCACGCACGCCATGGCGAGCGCGCGGCGCACGGCCCTGTTCGGCGCCGACCTCACCGCGGTGGTGACCGGCCCGCCGTCGGTCGAGCTCGCCGCGCTCCTGGACCGCGCCGCCGACCGCGAGTCGCAGGGCGCGGCCTCGGTGTGGCGGTTCAGCCCCGCGAGCGTACGGCGGGCCCTGGACGGCGGGGACACGGCCGACACGCTCATCGCCGACCTGTCGGAGGCCGGCGCGCTCCCCCAGCCGCTGACCTACCTGATCAGGGACGTGGCCCGGCGGCACGGCGAGGTCACGGTGTCGTCGGTGGGCTGCATCGTGCAGGGCTCGGACCCCGGGCTGCTCGCCGAGATCGCCGCGCACCGGAAACTGGCCAAGCTGGGCCTTCGGCTGCTGGCGCCGACCGTGCTCGCCGGAGCGGCGCCCGCCGAGACGACGCTGGCCGCCCTCAGGGAGGCGGGCTACGCCCCGGTGCCGGTGGACGACACGGGGGAGATCACCATCCGGCGCGAGCCGCAGGGCGGGCGGCTGATCCTCCTGCCCGGGGGGCGGGTCGCCGAGCTCGAACCTCCCGGCCCCCTGCTGGAGCCCCCGCCGGACCCGCGCGAGCACGCCCGGCGGCTGCTGGTCAGCGGCGGCCCGGTGGCCGCCGCGGCGCAGCCCCGCCAGACCTGGGCCGTCATCGGGCGCATGGCGACCAGGCTTCCCGCCGCCCAGCAGTCGCTGCTGGGCTTCGTCGTGGACCGCGACGTCCGCGCGATGATCACGCTGGCCGACGGGGTCACCGCCACGGTCAGCCACGGCGAACTGCGCAGCGGCGTGCTCGACGCGTGGTGCGAGGAGGCCGGCGACTACCTGGAGTTCCCGCTCAACGAGATCGCCTCGGTCACCGCCGACTGCTGACGCACCTTCAGCGGACGCCGCATCGGCGCAGGACGAGCAGGGCCAGGGCGCGGGTGACGTCGCGGACCTCCCGCAGCTCGACCTGCTCCCGCGGGGCATGGGCGAAGCGGACGTCGCCCGGCCCGTAGTGCAGGGTCGGCACGCCCGCCGCCGCGTACAGGCGCAGGTCGCTCCCGTACGGCGCGGCGGTGCGGCCCGGCGGCGTCCCGGTCACGTCGGCCACCGCCCGGGCCGCCTCCTCCGCCAGCGGGTGTCCCTCGGGCAGGCGGCCGCTGGCGAACTGCCCGCCCGGCCAGGTGACGCGTACGGGGTTGTCCCGCAGCCAGGGGTCGTCCAGTTCGGCGAGCGCGTTCTCCAGCGCGACGCGGGCGGCGGCCGGGTCCTCGCCGAGCCGGACGCCGAGCCGTCCCTCGGCCACCAGCAGGTCGGGCACCGTGCTCGCCCAGTCGCCCGCGCGCACGGTGCCGATCTCGATCGGGTACGGCAGCGGGTTGCCCTCGAAGAGAGGGCCGGGGGCGGCGTTGCGCTCGCGTTCGAGCCGCCGGACGGCCTGGAGGACGGGCACGAACGCCTCGACGGCGTTGACCCCTTCGTAGCGGGTGGCGCCGTGCGCGGCCCGGCCGGCGACCTCCAGGCGGAAGGTCAGCGCGCCGGCGTTGGCGGTGATCAGCTTCCCGCTCGTCGGCTCGGTGATCACGGCCGCCTCCCCCGTGTGGCCCCTGGCCAGGGTGGCGAACGCGCCGAGCCCGCCGTCCTCCTCGCTGACCACGCAGTGCACGGCCAGGGGACGCGCCAGCCGTACGCCGGCCGCGCGCAGCGCCCGCACGACGGCGAGGTTGGCGGCGAGACCGGCCTTCATGTCGCAGGCGCCCCGGCCGTGCAGGGTGGTCGCGGTGAGGCGGGCGCCGAACGGGTCCTGCCCCTCCCACTTGCCCGGGTCGCCGATCGGCACGACGTCGGCGTGCCCCTGCAGGATCAAGGCGGGCGTGCCCTCGCCCTCGGTGACGCCGACGACGCCGTATCCCTCGGCGCGCTCCGCCTCCATGCCGGGAAACCCCTCACGGGAGCGAAGATCGTCGAGGTCGAGCTTCCACATGTCGACGTCGAGGTCCCATTCGGTGAGCATGCGGGCGCACCGGTCCTGCAGGTCCGACTCGGCGTCGGTGCCGGTGACGCTCGGCACCCGGACCAGGTCGGCCAGCAGGTTCACGGTCGCCGCCTCGTCGATGGCGTCCAGGACTCTCGCTTCGGCATCCATGCCGCAGACTGTACGACAGTTCCCCGGACCGGCGCGGAGCCCCGGATGCACGTGCATTCGCGTCGTACAGTGGATCTTTCACGAAGGGATCCGAGGATGGCGAGACTGACAGCCGGCTGGGTGGGCCGCCCGGGAATCTGGCGCGGTCTGCTCGCGTGGCTCGCGGTCGCGCCGTTCGCGCTGTGGGCCCTGCTGCGGCTGACGCCCGGCGACGTCCACTTCCGATGGGTGCAACTGGTCGCCTTCACGCCGTACGTCGCCCTCGCCTCGGTCGTCGCACCGCTGGTCGCGCTGCTCGTGCGGCGCCGGGCGGCGCTGGTCGCGGGCCTGGCGGTCACCGCGACGCTGGCGGCCTGCGTGCTGCCCCGCGCGCTGTCCGACCCGTTCCCGCACGACCCGGCCGCCGCGGGCGTGCGGGCGGCCGGCGCCACCGGCCCCGTCCTGCGGGTCCTGTCGGCCAACCTGCTCTACGGCTCCGTCCCGCCCGCCGCGCTGGTGGATCTGGTGCGGCGGCTGCGCCCCGACGTCCTCACACTGCAGGAGCTGACCCCGCAGGCCGCGGCGGGCCTGCGGGCGGCGGGCCTGACCACGCTCCTGCCGTACGCGGACGATCGGGCCCAGGAGGGCTCGGCCGGCTCGGGGCTCTTCACGCGGTTCCCCCTCCGGCCGGAGGAGCTCACGGCCTCCGACGCCCGCCGGCAGGCGGCGGGCATCGTCGAGGTGCCCGGCGCCGGACCCGTCGCCGTGGTGTCCGTGCACCCGTGCGCGCCCCGCTACGCGGTCCGGTTCGGATGCTGGTCGAGGTCGCTCGCCTCGCTGCCCGGTCCCGGCGAGCGCGTGCAGATCCTGTCCGGGGACTTCAACGCGACGCTCGACCACGCCAGGGTCCGGCGCCTGCTCGACGCGGGCTACCGGGACGCGGCCGACGCGACCGGCAACGGCCTGGCCGGCACCTGGCCGTACCGGCCGTGGGACTTCAGCGGCCTGCCGGTGCCGCCCGTCACGATCGACCACATCCTGGTGGACCCGCGCGTCGCCGTGCGGGCGTTCGGCGTCCACCGGCTGCCGGTGACCGACCACCGGGCGATCTTCGCCGAGCTGGTCCTGCCCGCGACGGGCACCTGATCACGATCGCGGCGCCCGTTCCGACGCCGGGAAGGCGAACCGCGGCTCCGCGCCGGACCACCACACGCCGATCGCGAACGCCGCGGTCGCCTCGAGGTGGACCGCGCGGGACAGCCCCCCGCAGGGCATCGGCGTGCATCCCATCGACGCGATCAGCGCGGCGGTCCGGTCGAGGCTCCCCCGGTCGTCGCCGCAGAACGGCACGGCGAGCGGAGCTCCGCCGAACACCGGCCGCGGCAGCGTCCAGATGCTCTCGTGGCACAGGTTGAACGCCTTGACCACATGGGCGCCGGGCGCGGCGTCCGCCATCAGCCGGGCGACCGAGGTCGTACCGCCCGTCGTCAGCGCCGGCCCGCCGGGACCCGGTGCGAGAGGGTTGGTGCAGTCGACGACGGTCCGCCCGGTGAGCACGGCGGCGAACTCCCCCGCCACCCCGGGCGCGACGTCCGCGGGCACCGCCGCGAGGACGAGGTCGCCGTGTGCCGCCGCGTCCGCGAGCGTGCCGTCCTTCGCGGCGCCGGCGCGCGCCGCGGCCCGGGCCGCCGCGGCGGGGTCGCGTCCGCCCACGAGCACGTCGTGCCCGGCGCGTGCCCACGCGCCGCCCAGCGACGTGGCCATCGCGCCGGTGCCGAGGATGCCGATCCGCATGATGTCTCCGTCCGAGGTGATCGCCGTGCCGGTCCCCGACGCTAGGCGAACCGGCGCACACCATTCGGTGTCCTTCGGAGGCGGCAGGATGAGGCCATGGACACGCTCCCCGACGATCCGGCGTACACCTCCGACTGCCGGGCGCGACTCGCGTTCGAGGTGCTCGCGAACCGCTGGGACAGCGTCGTGGTCTACACGCTCGGCGAGGCCGGTCCGATGCGGCCACGGCGGCTGCTGGCCAGGATCGGCGGAATCGGCCCCAAGGTCCTCAACGAGGCGCTGCGGCGCCTGGAGTACAACGGCCTGGTCGAACGCCGGGCGTACGCCGAGGCGCCGCCGCGCGTCGACTACGCGCTGACGGAGGCGGGCGCCGCGCTGCTCGCCCCGATGCGCGCGATGGGCAGGTGGGCCGCGTCCTACGGGGACGCCGTGCTCGACGCCCAGGACCGGTTCACGGCGCGGGACCGCGGGCGGCGCCGCACCGGCGCGTGAGTTCTCGAAGCGGCCGGTTCAGACGGGTGGTCGCTTGAGCAAGGCGTCGACGCGGCGCGCCGGCGTCTCGCGGCAGTGATGGCCGGCCGCGTGACGCCTACGTCAGCGAGACGCGGGTGAAGCGGGTCTCGAAGCCCTTGCCCACGGGTGCGGCGCACATGACGCCCGCCAGGGCCGGCGCCTGCGGCGGGAAGTAGGCCAGGCGCAGCATGTGCTCCGGCTCCGCGCCGTTCACGCCGTAGCGGACCGTCACCGCGTCGCCGGTCCGTTCGAGGTCGAACGTCGCCGAGACGAGGCCGCCGGGCGCGGGCGTGACGGACCAGTCGGAGAAGCCCCGGGTGACGACGACGCTGAGCTGGTGGCCGCCGTCGACGAACTCGACCCCCGCCTTGATCCAGTTCTCCTCGTCGATCCGCAGCACGGCCCCGGCCTGGTCGTACTGCTCGGCGTAGCCGGCCTCGAACGTCACGGTCAGCCGGGCGTCCCCGGCGACCTGGCGGCCGAACATGTGCGCGGTGTCGTACGAGTAGCCGTAGTGCGTCGTCTGCCACAGGTCGGTCTGGGCGCCGGCGACGGCACGCAGCCCCTCTTCGCTCCGGGACCACTCCGCGGGCTCGTTGATCCACGTGAAGCCCTCGAACGCCATGCCGCCCCCTTGTCGTCGCTTTGACCGATCTTGCCATGAGAGCGGTTTCCGAGGCCCTCCGTCAAGGACGATCTACCTTGAATTTAGATCGATTTGTCCGCTTTACTCCCTCTTTCCCTATACTCGTGCATCGCATCACCTTTTGCCCCATAAATCCCATATCTCGCATCAGCGTCGCATCCCCTCTCCCAGGGGACGCGCGGCCCGCCTCCGGAGCTTCCCCGCCCTCTTCGAGGGCCGCTCCGCCGTGCCCGGGCGCGCACGGAGCCCGCCGAGCCGGGACTCCTCGACGACGCCAGGCCCTCTTCCCCCGAGGGCCGCCCCGCGAGTGAGACGAAAGGAAGCCCATGCAGAAGCGAGCCCGTCAGGCGATCACCATGGCGATGACCGCGACCACGCTCGTCGCAGGCGCGGCCACCGCCGCGCAGGCCTCGGTGATCCCGCAGGCTCCCTCCTCCGTGCCGCTCTCCCCGGTGGCCGCCGTCCGCCCGGCCCCGGCCGAGGCCGCCTCCCTGGACCTGCCCTCCCTGGTCGAGGCGTTCAACGCGACCCTCCGCACGGCGTACAAGGACATGAAGAAGGCCGCCTCCCTGCCCTCCGGCGTCTCCACCGCCACGTCCTTCTGGGACGCCCAGACCGCCTCCGGCAAGCCGATGCGGTACAGGACGGTCGCCAGCCCCTACTGGCCCCTGGGCACCAAGGTCCGGATCACCTACAAGGGGAAGAGCGCGATCGGCGTGGTCGAGGACTTCGGCCCGGCCGAGTGGGCCGTGGCCCAGCACGACATCCCCGCGATCGTCGACCTGTCGGAGAAGATGATGGCCGACCTGACGGGCGTCGCCTCCAACACCGTCCACGTACGGTTCCAGGTGCTGGAGTGGGGCAAGGGCGGCGTCTACCGCCGCTCGGGAACGGGCTATGACCTGGCCATGGGCCGCAAGTGAGCCCCCGCCGCCGGTGAACCTCCGATGACGGTGCCCGCGGCCGCTCCGCGTACACTGCGAGCGTGGCTGACCCGAAGTTCGAGATCCAGATGCTGCACGACCGCGTGATGGTCAAGGTCGAGCGGGAGCTTGAGGAACGGCGCAGCAGCGCGGGCATCGTCATCCCGGCCACGGTCAAGATGGCCAACCGGCTCGTCTGGGGCGAGGTCTCCGGCGCCGGCGCCAACGTCAGATCGGTGAAGCCCGGCGACAAGGTCCTGTTCAACCCCGAGGACCAGTACGAGGTGGAGGTCCAGGGCCAGCTCTACCTGGTGCTGCGCGAGCGCGACCTCCACGCCGTGGCGACGCAGCAGACCGACCACGGCACCGGCCTCTACCTCTGACCCCGCCTCTGTGACCCACTGACCTCCCGACCTCGCGGCGAAGGTGGACCATGACCCTCCAGGACGACCTCGTCGAGCTGCGCCGCGCGCTGCACCGGGAGCCGGAGATCGGCCTCGACCTGCCCCGCACGCAGGAGAAGGTGCTCGCGGCGCTCGCCGGCCTGCCCCTGGAGATCACCACCGGTGAGCGCCTGTCGTCGGTGACGGCCGTGCTGCGCGGCGGCCGCCCCGGTCCCGCCGTGCTGCTGCGCGCCGACATGGACGCGCTGCCGGTGCAGGAGAAGACCGGCCTGACCTACCGGTCGCGCTTCGACGGCCGCATGCACGCCTGCGGCCACGACCTGCACACGGCCATGCTGGTGGGAGCCGCGCGCCTGCTCAGTGAGCGGCGCGCCGACCTCGCCGGCGACGTGGTGCTGATGTTCCAGCCCGGCGAGGAGGGTCAGGAGGGCGCCCGCCTGATGATCGAGGAAGGCGTGCTCGACGCGGCGGGGGCCAGGCCCGTCGCCGCGTACGGGATGCACGTCTTCTCCACGACGATCCCGCGCGGGCTGTTCCTGACCAAGGGCGGGCCCGTGCTGGCCGCGGCCGACACGCTGACCGTGACCGTGCGCGGCAGAGGCGGCCACGGGTCCTCCCCGCACCGCGCCCTCGACCCGATCCCCGCGGCCTGCGAGGTCGTGACGGCCCTGCAGACCCACGTCACCCGCGGCTACGACGTGTTCGACCCGGTCGTGGTGACCGTCGGCAGCTTCCACGCCGGCACCACCGACAACGTGATCCCGGACGAGGCCGTCTTCGAGGCCACCGTGCGCACGTTCTCGGCCGGCTCGCGCGACCGCGTCAGGGAGGGCCTGGTCCGGCTCGCCCGCGGCATCGGGGAGGCGCACGGCCTGTCCGTCGACTGCTCCTTCGGCATCGGCTATCCGGTCACCGTCAACGACGACGCCGAGGCGGAGTTCGCCGCCCGGACCGTGCGCGAGGCCCTCGGCGAGGACCGCTACTTCCCGCTGCCCACTCCGGCGACCGGCTCGGAGGACTTCTCGTACGTGCTGGAGCAGGTGCCGGGGGCGTTCCTCGTGGTCGGCGCCTGCCCGCCCGATCGCGATCTCGCCACGGCCCCGGCCAACCACTCGGCCGAGGCGGAGTTCGACGACGCCATCCTGTCCGACGGCGCGGCGCTGCTGAGCGAACTGGCCATCCGCAGGCTGGCCCGCGTCTGACGGTCAGCTCAGCAGCTCGCGGGCTTCCTGGATCAGATCGACGCCGAGGGTCAGCCGGACCGACACCCAGACGATGGCCCCGGCGCAGAGCAGGGTGAGCGCGCTCGCGACGATGCGGACGAACCAGTTCTGCCGCTTGAGCCAGTCCGTCGCCGCCCTGACCTTGTCCTTGGCGAACTCCAGGAGCCGGGACGCCCAGGCGAACTCGGTGGCCAGCACGGCGAGCCCGGCGAAGACCACCAGCCAGCCCGGCCCCGGGAAGGGCACCATGATCAGGCCGGTGACGACGAGGGCGGCGCCGATCACCCCGATGACGATCCGCAGCGTCAGCCGGCCCGCCGGGGTCGCGCGGATCCGGTCGAGCCATCCCGGCGGATCGGAGGCCCCCCGTTCACCGCCCATACGACTGTCCTCAGCCGTCGCCACACGGCTCACCCCCATTCGCTGCCCACACTAGCCAGCCGATGACCGCGGCGGCGATCGCCGCGTTCACGCGCCGGCCAGGCAGGCGGCGGTCTGCTCGGCGATCTCCAGCTCCTCGTCGGTGGGCACCACCAGCACCGTCACCTCGGCGCCCTCCGGGGAGATCACCCGGGCCTGCGCCGACTCGGCGTCGTTGCGCCCCGGGTCGATCTCGATGCCCAGCCGGGTGAGCCCGGTCGCCGCCAGCGCGCGGACCCGGGGACTGTTCTGCCCCACGCCGCCGGTGAAGACGAGGGCGTCCACGTGGCCGAGCGCGGCGTAGTAGGCGCCGATGTAGGTGCGCACGCGGTAGCCGTACACGTCGAGGGCGAGCCGGGCGTCCTCGTCCCCCGCGTCGGCCAGCCGCCAGACCTCGCGCATGTCGTTGGCCCCGCACATGCCCAGCAGGCCGCTCTCCTTGTTCAGCGCCGCGTCGACGCCGGCGAGGTCCATGCCCGCGACCCGCCCGAGGTAGGCGCCCAGTGCCGGGTCGACGTCCCCGGAACGGGTGCCCATCACCAGCCCGGCGAGCGGTGTGATGCCCATCGAGGTGTCCACGCTGCGCCCGGCCCGCACCGCCGTCGCGCTCGCGCCGTTGCCGAGGTGCAGCACGATCGAGTTCACCTCGTCGTACGGCCGGCCCAGCAGCGCGGCCGCCCGGCGGGAGACGTACGCCGTGGAGGTGCCGTGGAAGCCGTAGCGGCGCACGCCGAGCTTCCGGGTCCACTCGCGGGGGACGGCGTAGGTGTGCGCGTGCGGCGGGATCGTGCCGTGGAAGGCTGTGTCGAAGACGGCGACGTGCGGCAGGGCGGGGAAGGCCCGCCGGGCCACCCGGATGCCCTCCAGGTTGGCCGGGTTGTGCAGCGGCGCCAGGGGCGCCATCTCCTCGATGGCCCGCTCGACCGCGTCGTCGATCAGCACGGGCGTGACGAACCGGCTGCCGCCGTGGACGACCCGGTGCCCCACGGCGGTCACGGCGTCGAGCGGCGGCCCGTGCTCGGCGAAGGCCGCCAGCACCGCCTTCAGCCCCTCCTCGTGGTCGGCCACCCGGCGCTCACTGCGTACGCCGTCGTGGGTGAGCACGCTCTCGTCCTCGCCGATGCGCTCGATCAGCCCGCCGGCCACCGCCCGGCGCGTCCCCATGTCGATGAGGCGGTACTTGATCGACGACGACCCCGTGTTGAGGACGAGGACCTGCCCGCTCACTGTTCCCCCTGCCGCGCCTGCGCGCTCACTGTGCTCTCCATCGCGCCCGCGCGCTCACTGTGCTCTCCATCGCGCCCGCGCGCTCACTCTGCTTCTCATCGCGCCCGCGCGCTCACTCTGCTTCTCATCGCGCCTGCGCGCTCACTCTGCTTCTCATCGCGCCTGCGCGCTCACTGTGTCTCCCCGTGCGCCTGCGCCTGGATGGCCGTGATCGCGACGGTGTTGACGATGTCGCCCACGGTCGCGCCGCGGGACAGGTCGTTGACCGGCTTGCGCAGGCCCTGCAGGACCGGCCCGATCGCGACCGCGCCCGCACTGCGCTGCACGGCCTTGTAGAGGTTGTTTCCCGTGTTGAGATCGGGCACCACGAACACCGTCGCCCGCCCGGCCACCGGGCTGCCGGGCAGCTTGGTCCGCGCCACGCTCGGCTCGGCCGCCGCGTCGTACTGGATGGGGCCCTCGACCGGCAGGTCCGGCCGCAGCTCGCGGACCCGCGCGGTGGCCTCGCGGACCTTGTCCACCTCGGGCCCCGCGCCGGACTCGCCGGTCGAGTACGACAGCATGGCCACGCGCGGCTCCACCCCGAACCTGGCGGCCGTGGCGGCCGACGAGATCGCGATGTCGGCGAGCTGGGCGGCCGTCGGGTCGGGCACGACGGCGCAGTCGCCGTAGACGAGGACGCGGTCGGCCAGGCACATGAAGAAGACGCTGGACACGACGCCGACGCCCGGCGAGGTCTTGATGACCTCGAACGACGGCCTGATCGTGTGGGCGGTGGTGTGGGCCGCCCCGGACACCATGCCGTCGGCCAGCCCGAGATGGACCATCATCGTGCCGAAGTAGGAGACGTCGGTGACGATGTCGCGGGCCTGCCCGGCGGTCACGCCCTTGTGCGCGCGCAGCCGGGCGTACTCCTCGGCGAACAGCTCGCGCAGCTCCGGGTCGAACGGGCTGACCACGCGGGCGCCGTCGACGGCCAGGCCCATCGTGGCCGCCGCCAGCCGGATCTCCCGCTCGTCGCCCAGCAGGGTCAGCTCGGCGACACCCCGGCGCAGCAGGCTGTCGGCCGCGCGCAGGATGCGCGGCTCGGCGCCCTCCGGCAGCACGATGTGCCTGCGGTCGGCGCGGGCGCGGTCCAGCAGGTCGTACTCGAACATGAGCGGCGTGATCGCGGCGGCCTTGGTGACCCGCAGGCTGCGCAGCAGCGCCCCGGCGTCGACGTGCTCGGCGAAGACCCCGAGCGCGGTGTCGATCTTGCCCTTGGCGTCCGGGCTGAACCGGCCCTCGGCCCTCGACAGCTTGGTCGCGGTCTCGAACGTGCCGCCGCCGGTCGTGACGATCGGCAGCCGGATGTCCATGCCCTTGAGCAGGCGGACGACCGCGTCGGGCAGCTCCAGCCCGCCGTTGAGGATGATCGCCGACAGGGCCGGGAACGTGGGGGCCTTGTGCGCGGCCAGCAGCCCCGGCACCAGCGCGGCGGCCCGGTCGGCGGGGACGACGACCGCCAGGCCCTCGGTGAGTCGCTCCAGGATGTTCGGCAGCGACATCGCCCCGATCATCAGCCCGCCCGTCTCCCGGCCGAGCTGGTCGGCGTCGCCCATGAACAGCTCCCCGTCGCAGGCGGCCATCAGGTCGCTGACCGTCGGCGCGGACAGCCGCCGCACCTCCGGCAGGACGTACGCGGGGACGCGGGCGGCGACCTCGTCCACCAGGCCGGGGGCGACCCGGGTCACGACCGTGGCCAGCTCGGTGGCGTGCCGCTCGGCCAGTTCCTTGCGCGACATCTCGACGGCGGCGGCGATCTCGTCGGGGGTGCGGTCGAGGCCGGTCACCACGTTCATCACCGGCGTGCCGAGGTTGGCGGCGAGCTCGGCGTTGAACACGAACTCGGTGGGCGCGCCGACGTCGGTGTAGTCGGTGCCGATCACCACGACCGCGTCGCACCGCCCGGCCAGCGCCCGGTAGCGGGCCAGGATCTCCCCGGCCGCACGCTCCTCGTCGGCGTGCACCTCCTCGTAGGTGACGCCCGTGCACATGGCGTAGGGCAGGCCGATCCCGAAACGGTCGCGCGCGGTGTTGACGAGGCTGTCCTCGCGGCCGGCCCGGACGACCGGCCGGAACACGCCCACCGTGCCCACCTGGCGGGTCAGCAGCTCGATCATGCCCAGGGCGATCGTGCCCTTGTTGCTCCTCGCGTCGCCGGCCGCGACGTAAACTCCGATCGCCATCGCGCAGTCACCCCTGTCCAGGCGCGGCCCGACGGCCCGCCCCAGAAAGGCTACGCGAAGGGCCCCACGGACATACCAGTCGAACGTCACATTCGTAGGGCCTTTTCCCACGAGTCATGTGCTCTCACAGGCCAGGTGGGAAGCCCGCCGCGATCCGGCGGCGAGAACCCCGGGTCGCCGTGGAGGTGAGGCGAGCCGTCAACCTCGGCGGTCCGGGGCAGACGAGTCGAGTTCGTCCGCTCGCCGGAGGTCCTTGGGACGGCCCAGGGCGCGACGCATCCGGATGAGGTCGTCCCGGGAGACGTAGCGGACCTCCAGGCCACCCGGGCCGACCGCGGTGACCGCCCGGTCGAGGATCTCCCGGACTCGGAGATCGCCCCAAGGAAGCGCCGGGGTGCAGCAGTCACCGCCGGCTCCGGGCGAGGTGAACCGCACTTTGGGGCGGAGCAGGGCATCCGGATGAGCCGGCAGGAAAGTGCCCGTTTCGTCGGCGAGCCGGGCGCCGACGGAGACGAAGGCGGCGGCCAGGGCCGGGGCGTGGGCCGGCTCGCCGTCCCAGAGCAGGTCCAGATCGCCGGTCAGTTCGGCGGACCCGTGCATGATGCCGGCGACCTGCCCGATCACCACGGCTCGGGCGCCGTTGCGATGAAGGGCTTCGAGCAGAGGGAACGGATCGAACCCGAGGGCGCCGTCCGTGCCGATCGTGCCGACGTCGTCGTCGGCGTCCTCGTGGCCCAGGCCGGTGCCCGCCCGGTTCGAGGCGAGTTCACGCGTGCGCCGGGCGGCGGCGCGCAGTCGTTCCAGCGGTTCGTCGATCATCCGGTTCATGCAACACCCGGCCGCGCTCGGGGCGCACGCGGTTTTCTCCGAGTGTGGTGGGGTGGATACCGGACGGGCCGTACGGATGTGCCGCGCGCGCGGCTCATCCGTACGGCCCGTTGCCGTGCTATCTCACGAGGCGGTGCAGGTCACCGCCGACGGGACGGCGTTGGTCCCGTTCCAGCTCGCCTGGAAGCCGAACGTGGTGGACGCCCCGGCGCCGACCGAGCCGTTGTAGCTCACGTTCGTGACCGTGACGTTCGCCCCGGACTGGCTGACCGTGCCGTTCCAGAGCTGGCTGATCGTCTGGCCGTTGGCGAAGGCCCACTTGACGCTCCAGCCGCTGATCGAGGCGCTGCCGGTGTTCTTCACCGTGACCTCGCCCTGGAAGCCGCCCGGCCACTGGTTGGCCACCTTGTAGGTCGCCGAGCACGCCTTGCCGCCACCACTCGACGGGCTCGCCGAAGGCGAGGCGGACGGGCTGGCGGACGGCGACGCCGACGGAGAAGCCGACGGGGACGCGGACGGGGAGGCCGACGGCGACACGGACGGGGAGGCCGACGGCGACACGGACGGGGACGCCGACGGCGAGGGGGACGGCGAGGTTCCGCCGTTGCGGTCGCCGTAGATTATGCCCCGGCCGTTGGTGCCGAGGTAGACCCGGCCGTAGATCCGCGGGTCGCCGGTCAGGGCCTCGCCCGCGTTGCCGTACTGGTGCTGGTCGTCGTTGATGCGCACCCAGCTCGCGCCGGTGTCGTCGGACCGGAACAGGCCCTGCACGCCGTCCACGGTGCCCATGAGGTAGAGGGCCTGGTACGTCTTGCCGGGGGCCGCCTTGCCGAAACCGATGTTGATCGAGCTGCTGACGTTCGACAGCTTGGTGAACGAGGCGCCCGAATTGGTGGAGTGCCACAGGCCGCCCTCGCCGGCCAGCCAGACGTCGCCCTCCTTGCCGGGCAGCGCCTTGAAGTGCACACCGGTCGTCGGCAGCCCGGCCGCGGCGGTGGCGGCGAAGCTCGCGCCGCCGTTGGTGCTCACGTAGAACTTGCCGCCGGAGAAGGCGTAGAACTTCTGCGCGTTCACGCGGTCGGACTCGACGATCGCGCCGGCCGGAACGCCGCTGGAGGCGGTCCAGCTGTTGCCGTAGCCGACCGAGTAGACGACCTGGATACCGGGGTCGCCCGGCGCCCACACGAAGCGGCTGCCGTCGGCCGCCGCGGCGACCGTGCCGCCGCTGTTGATCCCGCCCGGCTCGGTGCCCTGGAACCAGTTGGCCCCGCCGTCGGTCGAGAACGCGACGTGGCTGTCGTTCGGCCGGTCGGCGTCGGTGAAGTTGCCGGCCCGCACCATCACGCTCGGGTTGGTCTCGGCGTAGTCGAGCGAGGTCGTGGAGGTGAAGACGGGCTGGGTGAACATCATGGACGGCACGGCGTCGAGGTTGGTGTGCCGGAAGCCGCCGATGTCACCGAGCGCGCTGACCAGCGGGGCGCCGCTCGGCGGGCTGATCAGGTCGAGGACGGCGGTCTCCTCCAGGCCCTTCACCATCGGCTTGATCGTGAACTGGCCGCCCGAGTCCCACTTGGTCAGGTCGGTGGTGCCGTAGATCGTCGCGCCGGTGCCGTACATCATGCGGTCGGAGTCGAACGGGTCGATCTCCACCGACTCGTTCATCCAGCCCAGCTTGGGCGTGACCTCCGGCGGCTGGGGGTTGGTCCCGAAGGTCAGCCACGGCGCGGCGGAGATGTCCATCTTGTAGCGGAAGCTGCGGTTCGGGTAGGACGTCCAGTCCCAGATGCGGGTCCAGGTCGCGCCGCTGTCGGTGCTCCTGAAGAAGATCGCGTCGGGCCACCAGGAGACCTGGGTGGCGACCATGATGGTCTTCGGGTTCTGCCGGTCGATGGTCAGGCCGCTGTAGCCGAAGTAGTCGTCGCCGCTGCTGGACGGGATCGGGCTGATCTGGGTCCAGGTGCCGGTGGCGGTGGCGTAACGCCACACGTCGCCCTTGCCGCCGTCGTACGGGCCGCCGGTGTCGCTGGTGGCGATGTAGAGGTAGCCGTTGGCCGTGTCGAGCACGCCCTTGTGGGCGATGTAGCCGGTGGGCTGCCCGGCGACCCGCTCCCACGAGGTGCCGCCGTTGGTGGTGCGGTAGACGGTGTTGCTCTTGTCGGCCACGCCCACGTAGATCGTCTGGGTCGCGCTGCCCGACGTGCCGGTCCGCTTGTCGAAGGTCACCCAGACGACGCCCTGGTTGTCACCGTTGTAGGCGTCCCCGGGGCTGGCGACGTAGTTGCCGACGTTGGGGAAGTTGGTCACCTTCGACCAGGTCGCGCCGGAGTCGGTGCTCCGCCACAGGCCGTTGCCGCTGGGCGCGCCGAAGTAGAGGACGCTGTTCTTGTTCGGGTCCACGGCGAGGCGCTCGCCCATGCCGCGGCCCGGCATGTTGCCGCCCAGCTTGAACGGCAGCGGGGTCACCTGCCAGGTGTCGCCCTTGTTCGACGAGCGCAGGATCGCGCCGTTGTTGGGGTCCCAGCTGTTGGTGTACATGCCGACGGCGGCGTACACCTTGTTGGCGTCCACCGGGTCGGCGGCGATGCTGGCCACACCGTTGTAGCCCCAGTTGGACCAGCCGGCCCAGTCGAGCAGCGGCGTCCAGGTCTGGGAGGACTGGTTCCACCGGTAGGCGCCGCCGATGTCGGTACGGGCGTAGATCAGGTCCTTCTGGGCCTGGCTGAACACGATGCCGGGGACGAAGCCGCCCCCGGCGATCTGCACGTTCTTGAACGTGTACGGGTCGGCGGCGACGGCCGACACCGGGGACATTCTGATCACGGCCGTGACCAGGGCCACGGCGGCGACCACGAGCATGGATGCGAATCTTCGCATGGACGGTTTCCCTCCGAGCACGGACAACCGGCCATGCACGACCAGGCGGGGACCCTGACCGTCCTTCTCCCACGTGCATGGAAAATCTGGAAGGAAGATTCACACACCGGCGGAAGCGCCGTCAATAGTTTGGCGTCCAGACAAATCTCAACCGGTTTCATCCAGTCCGGAGCATCCGGATTCGTGGAACATAATTCTGGACATGACTACAGCTCTCGTGCTCGGCGGCGGAGGAGTCGCCGGCATCGCCTGGGAGGCGGGCATCGTCACCGGCCTGCGCCGCCTCGGCGTGGACCTGGGGACGGCGGACCGGATCATCGGCACCTCGGCCGGCTCGGTCGTCGGCACGCTCGTGGCCACGGGCGCCGACCTGGAGGAGGCCGTCGCCCACCAGGCGAAGGTGGACACCGGCCCGCCCCCGGCCGTCGACATGAACGAGGTCATGCAGGCGTTCGCCGTCATGTTCGACCCGAACCTCGACCGGCGGGAGGCCCGGCGCAGGGTCGGCCGGATGGCCCTGGCGGCGAAGGTGGACCACGCGGCGGAGCGGCTCGCCGCGGTCGGCGAGCGGCTGCCCGTGAAGGAGTGGCCCGAGCGCGAGCTGCTCATCACCAGCGTCGACGCGGCCACCGGCGAGTTCGTCGTGTGGGACCGGTCCTCGGGTGCGCCGCTCGTGCTCGCCGTCGCGTCGAGCTGCGCCGTGCCGATGGTCTTCCCGCCCGTGGAGATCAACGGGCGCAGATACGTGGACGGCGGGGTCCGCTCGGCGACCAACGCCGACCTCGCGGCCGGCGCCCGCGCCCTCGTGGTGCTCGAACCGCTCGGCAACCTGACCCCCCGGGCCGTGCTCGACGCCGAAATGGCGAAGGCCGGCGCGACCGCCTCGTACGTCGTCCACCCCGACACGGCGTCGGTCGCGGTGTTCGGCGAGAACGTCCTCGACCCCGGCCTGTGGGGACCGGCTTTCAAGGCGGGCCTCGACCAGGCCGCCGCCCTCGCCGAGCCGGTCGCCGCCGTCTGGTCCTGACCACGCGGACATCAGCGGGCGGACATCACCGGGCGGACATCAGCGGGCGGCCGGCGCGGGAACTCCTCGCGCCGGCCGCCCGAGGCCGTCATGCTGAGTCCGGTCTACCCGACGTCGGAAACCGCCTTGCTGACCGCGTTGGGGCCGTCGTACTGCCGGTCCGGAATGCGTTCCAGCGCGTCGATGACCTTGTCGTCCGCGCCGTGGTCGCGGGCCGTCTGGATCAGGTCCGACTTGCCGGCCGGGTAGTCGACGCCCTTCAGGTGCTTCTGCAGCTGGATCGGGTTCGGTGCGTCGGCCATGACGTGCCTCCCTCCGTCGATGTCCTCCTGCTCCTCCTCGCCTACCCGGTTCCTCCCGCACCACTCGGGGCTCCGCTCCGCGCCCCCGGCCGGACTTTGCGCGTTCCTCACCTGGGCTTTTGTCACGATTGGGTATACGGGTACCGCAGCGGTGAGACGGGGTGACGCGGGGGTAGCTGGCGTGGCGTGCCTGTTGCCCAATTGCTGGCCGCACAGGATCTGCGGCTCGACGTCAACGTCCTGGACTACGTGATCCTCGCCCTGTACTTCCTCGTGGTGCTGGGAATCGGCTTCGCCGCCAAGCGGGCCGTACGGACGAGTCTGGACTTCTTCCTCTCGGGCCGCGCACTCCCCGCCTGGATCACCGGCCTGGCCTTCATGTCCGCCAACCTCGGCGCCACCGAGATCCTCGGCATGGCCGCCAACGGCGCGCAGTACGGCGTGATGACCGTGCACTACTACTGGCTCGGCGCGGTCCCCGCCATGGTGTTCCTCGGCATCGTGATGATGCCCTTCTACTACCGGTCGAAGGTGCACAGCGTCCCAGAGTTCATGCGCCGCAGGTTCAACGGCGCGACCCAGCTGTTCAACGCCTCGACGTTCGCCCTCGCGCAGATCCTGATCTCCGGGATCAACCTGTACGCGCTGGCGCTCGTCATGGACGCGCTGCTCGGCTGGCCGCTGTGGCTGTCCATCCTCGTGTCGGCCGTGATCGTGCTCGCGTACATCACGCTCGGCGGACTGTCCTCGGCGATCTACAACGAGGTCATGCAGTTCTTCGTGATCGTCGCCGGGCTCGTGCCGATCGTCATCATCGGCCTGACCCGGGTCGGCGGTTTCTCCGGCCTCGGGGAGAAGGTCAAGCAGAGCGTGCTCGGCGAGGGAGGCCTGCACACCTGGGCGCACACCGCCGGCACCGACAACCCGCTCCAGGCCAACTGGATCGGCCTGGTCCTCGGGCTCGGTTTCGTGCTGTCCTTCGGCTACTGGACCACGAACTTCGCCGAGGTCCAGCGCGCGCTGTCGGCCCGCAACACCAACGCCGCCCGGCTGACCCCCATCGTCGCGGCCTACCCGAAGCTCGTCATCCCGATCGTGACCGTCATCCCCGGCCTCGTCGCGCTCGTGCTGTTCGGCGACCTCGGCAAGGACGGCGGGCCGACGTACAACGAGGCGATCCCGCTGCTGATGGACGAGTTCCTGCCGAACGGCGTGCTCGGCATCGCGGTGACCGGACTGCTCGCCTCGTTCATGGCCGGCATGGCCGCCAACATCAGCGGCTTCAACACGGTCTTCACCTACGACATCTGGAAGTCGCACATCAACGGCGATCACCCGGACGAGTGGTATGTGCGGCTCGGCCGGATCGCCACCATCGGCGGCGTCATCGGCGGCATCGGCGCGGCGTTCATCGCGGCCGGGTTCAGCAACATCATGAACTACCTCCAGAACATGCAATCACGCAACTCTTTTGCATAAGGTCTCCCAGGAGCGCCAGCACGAAGGGCAGGCAACCGCGAACCGGCATCTAGCAGGGCAATCACCCGGCGAGGCACGCCGACAGGGACACCGGGCATCTGATCGTCCAGGCCGTCACGAGCCAATTCGGCGAGGACTTTCACTACAGGGTCAAGGCGGCCCGCCACGGCGGGCCGCGCCGCCGCCCGCCACGCGGCCAGCGGGCCGGGCATGCGGCCTGGGGGCCGGTCCCGGCCCGCGCCGCAGCAGACGGCGGCACCCGCCAGACCGCAGGAGTACCCAAAGACTCCGTCACAAATGCGAGAGCAGAGAGCCGCTTCGCCTCATCAGCGAATAGCCCTCTGCTCTTTCACGAGGAGAATCGCGCTCGCGATATCCCTCCTAATGGCACTTGGGTTCTAGTAGATGGTCGCGGACTTTGCGGTAGCCAGTCCAGTCAGAGCGATTGTCGTGCCAGGCCCCCGCGTGCCCGTGCTGTGGGTCACGCCACCGTAGACCCAGGTACCCGACGCGGTGTAACTGCCCGTCCTGAAAGAGGAGCGATATGGCCAGCTCCCGGTGATCGTTCCAGGCGTTCCAAAGAATCCCTGATCCGCGTAGGGAGTCTGACCCGACTTCCAGCAAACGTCGCTGGACTGGCAGATGTTGTCATTGCTGATGGCGGGGCTTACAGGCGCTTCCACCTTCTTGATGCTGAGAACCCGACCTGTGGCGACGTCCATCGTGATGACCGTCTCCATGGCAGGCGACCCGGACGCCGAAGCGCTGGACGGTGCGGCGAGGGCCGCACACAAGCCCATTGCCACGACGGCGGGCAGGCGAAGGTGCTTGACTACGCGCGGAACACGCATCGATCCTCCCATTTGAGAGGGTTCTTGACATCAGAAGATCTATGCGCATTAACCCTAGTTGTCAAGAGATATGCGTTTCCCACCACCCGAATACCGGAAAAGTGTCACCCCGGTAGGATCCGGTGTAGTCGATGGAAGGCGGACGATTAGCAACGGATATAACGCTTCCCGTAGCCACGTCCACCGTGATATAGGTCTGACTGTGATCCCTCGGCAGGGCACGTACACCTGCCGAGGCACTGACCGGCGTGCCAACTATCGCGGACACGGCGATTGCCAGGAAGACGGTAATTCTTCTCTTGGCAGCTCCGGAGTTGACCACTGCTCTCCTCGCTTGTCGGTATCGATGACGACGTGACGCAAAGTGCGAGTAGCAGCGTAGCGAGAACCAGGGCACGAAGCTTGCGTATGCCGCTCCACCGCAGAGCTACAGCCCCGCTTTTCCTCCCGTCTCGCCGCTGATGTCGGCCCACTCCTCATCGGTGACCGGCGGCATGCCCAGCATCCCGGCCGCCGCGTTCACCCCGCTTCGCGTCAGCCGCCCGCGACTGTCGATCAGCCCTTGCGGGTGTGCCCGCTCCCGCGCCACGATCACGGCAAGGGTCTCCCGCGCCCGCACCACCGTGTCACGCATCGCTGCCAATTCCTCGCTCGTCAGCTCCGGCGCGTCATCGAAGCTGGGCATGCCGAAGAAGAACACCACGACCCCACACCTCCTGATATGCGGATCGCTTTCCGCCGCTCCGCCGCCGGCCGAACTCGCTTCGCTCGCCCTTCGGGTGCCCAAGGGCATTCCACCGGCCGCTCCGCTCACGCTTTGCTTGGGCCTCCCCCGGCCCCTGGGCGGCTGACCGTTCCAGCTCTGGCCCTGCGGGCGGCTCCCGGATGCTGAGGGTGTGGGAGCGGCAGGTCGTGGACGGGGGCACCACGACGGCCCTACAGGACAGGCCAGGCCGGACGATCAGGCACCGTCACGTCCGCCCAAGGGCACGGGGGAGGCAACCGGCACGGGACCGTGGCCGATCCCCGCACCGGGTTGTGCGCGCGGCGGCGCGGGATGAGCAGGACACCAACCTGTGCCCACCCGGATGGGTCACAGGACCCTTCACCGCGTCGCCGCGCAGCTTCAAGGGGAGCCGGTCAGCCGCCAGGACCACCCGGCGTGGCAGGCTCACCCGTCCCGGTCGGCGTGGCGTCGCCGATCACATCGAACGCACCCGCCCTGACCGCCTTAACGAACAGATCCCACGTGTGCTCGCTGGTCACCAGGAACGGGGAAGAGGTGACGATCCCGGCGTTCCACAGGTCGCCGATCGTGACCGTGATCTCCTCGTCCTCCCGCTGCGGAACGAACCGGCCCGCCTTCACCGCGCCGACGAAACGGGACCACCGGCCGAGACTGAGACGGACGAACCCGTGCGAGGCGTCGATCGGATCACGCACGTACACCACCTGTCCGCGCGCCTGATACTCCACCTCCAGGCCCTCATACACCCCTACGCCAGCAGGGCCGTTCACGGTCACGAGTCGTCCCCCCTCGCTGCCGAGGCATTCGCCCTCGCCCGGCTCCCGGCCCGGCCGACCCTCGCCACGGTCAACGCCTCCCGGCGCACCTGACGCACCCGGCCGCCGACCCGCCGTGCCGCCGTCTCCACCGCCGAGGCAGGACACGAGGTGTAGACGCGGCGCCCTTCCGGCGACATCTGTCCCGTCCACCATCGGAAGCGCCAGCCCTGCGAACCGTCCTCCACCCAGACGTTCACCCGCCCGGCCGCCGTCACCAGCGCCAGCCCGAACCCCGCACCGACCGTTGCCGAAATCCCGGCATGGCTCAGCTCCTCGCGTAACCGGCCCGCCAGCACCGCAGCAGGAGACGCCGGGGAGCCCTCAGCGGGAGCCGGGACGGCGGCAGGGGCGACCTTTGCGGACGTGTCCTCATTCACCGCTTGACCCCCACCCCGCCGAAGCACGGCACATCCGGGTCCAGCCGCGTGGATAGGACCAGCTCATCCGGCCGCCACCGCCGCACGTTCACCAGGCCCGGCGGCACCAGCTCCAGCCCATCGAAGAACCGCGCCACCTCATCGAAGGTTCGGGGCACCACCGGAGCGTTCGCCCGGTCATACGGCTTGGCCGCCGTCGCCAGCTCCGGGCGATGCTCGATATGCGAGACCACCAGGAACGACCCCGGAGCCATCGCATCCACCAGCGCCCGCACCGCCCCATAGGGGTCCTCATGGTCGGGAACGAAGTGCAGCACCGCCACCAGCAGCACCGCCACCGGCCGCGACAGGTCCAACAGGGAGCGCACCTCCGGATCGGTCAGGATGTCACCCGGCTTGCGCACATCCCCGAGAACGACCCTCGTCCGCTCGTCCGTCGCCAGCAGCGCCCGCGCATGCGACAGCACCACCGGATCGTTATCGACGTACACCACCCGAGCGGCGGCATTGGCGCGCTGGGCAACCTGATGAACGTTGTCCCGTGTCGGCAGGCCTGCCCCGATGTCGAGGAACTGACCGATCCCCGCCTCACCAGCGAGGAACCGCACCACCCGGCCGAGAAACGCGCGATTTCCCCGCGCGACCTCCCGCGTGACCGGGGCAGCCGCGATAACCCGTTCGGCCGCCTCCCGATCAGCGGCGAAGTTGTCCTTACCGCCGAGGTAGTAGTCATACATCCGCGCCACGTTCGGCGTACGGATGTCGATGCCGGCGATCCCCCCACCAGGTAGCGCCTGTGATGCCAGGTTTCGGCCGGTCGTCATTCTGCTCCCCCCTGTTGCCTCGGTCGTGACGCTTTTCGGTACGCCCCAATGTGCGGGACGTAGCGCCGCCACTCCACCCAGTCAGCAAGTGAAGAGTTCCGACAGAAACTCCCTGTCTCACAGGGAGTTATCGCGCTATCGTCGTGATCAGTAACCCCAGCCAGCAGAAGGATCGTCGATGACCAAGCAATCAGCAGGAGGCAAGGCCCGTAGCATCCGCCAAGAGCAACTTACGCTGACCGAATCCCTGAGACGGGATGGCAAAACGTGGCAAGAGATCGCGCACGTCGTCATGCACACATACGGTGTCAACGCTCGCGTCGCCTTCCGATTGGCGCACGGCTGGACACAATCCCAGGCAGCCGAGGAGTGGACACGCCTCTGGCCCACCGACCCCAAGACCTTCAAGAACTTCTCATATTGGGAGCAATGGCCGGGCAAGAGCGGCTATACGCCATCCCTTGACGTGCTTACGAAGCTCGCGCAACTCTATCAATGCCACGTCGCCGACCTGCTGATTGACTGCCAAGATTTCCGCAAACTTGACCCCGCACATAATTCCCAGGAATACCAGGATGCAATACCTCGTCTTCTTATTCCAGCACAGCATCACGGAAATTTACCTTCGAAAGGCGAAAATTCAATGGAAGCCGCAGATCTGATCAATTATGTACGGGACGCAGATATTCAGAATCTCGCGCGATCGGTAGCGGCATGGAGCAACAAATTCGAATCCGAAGAGACTCGCCGTTCCGTACTGTTAAAGCTTAGTGCCGGTCTATCGCTCGCGGCCGCCAATCCCATAATCACGCTGTTGGACGAGGGAACTTCTTCCAATCCTGCCGCAATCGACCTATCCGGGATCTGGCTCAGTACCTACACCTACTACAGCTCAGGACGAAGGCGCGAGTACAGCGAGAATCACTATGTAGTGATCAGGCATCACAACGACAACATGGACGGCCAAAGCCTCGCAAATAAGGCAGAGTCCGACCTGAGGCTCCGTTTAACAACGGCAGGGCTTGTTGTCACAGGAACGTGGACGGAGCGCACATCGCCCAACGGTTATTACAGGGGAGCAAGCTACCACGGCACGATCCAGATGCTTGCCAGTCCAACAGGAGACAGTATGAGCGGCAAATGGGTGGGCTTCAGCAAGAACTTTAGTATAAATAGCGGAAACTGGGAGCTACAGCTCGTAGATAAATCAACTTCCAAGCGCACGCAGCAGCAATATCACCTGAAAGTGTAGCGTCAAATCGGCCCCGTGATGACCGCGACGATCGTAGTCCCAGGCTCAAATATCCGCCGCTCCACTAAATCAAAAATGCCGTACATCATCTTCCCGACGTAGAGCCAGTCCAGGCATAGCCCATGTCGCTCTTCGAAGTCTTTGATGAACAACCAGAGTTCCGGCTTCGTCTTCGCGTATCCGCCGAAGTGATAATCTAGGTTGATTCGCCATCTGCCTTGTGGGCCACCGTAAGCGCCTTCTTGCAGATGCAGTACATCATTGTTCAGCCAGTCGGCTCCCTTGAGCACTGCAAACCCGATTGCTTCCTGCTTGCCACGAAGGCCAGCGGCGATACCTGCGAGCGTGCCACCCGTCCCACAGGGGCAGCAGATGAAATCAAAGTCTTGTGTTATCTCGTTGGGGATCTCGGCGCATCCCTGCAATGCAAGCTCGTTACTTCCGCCCTCGGGAATGAGATAGAAGTCCCCAAATCGCTCACGGAGAGACTCTATCACCTCGCTCTCATTTTTCCTTCGGTACGTCTGACGGTCCATGTAGTCCAAGAGCATTCCGTGTTCAACCGCATAGGCTAGCAGGGGGTTTAGGGGGAGATGCTTCTCGCCTCGAATGATCCCGACGGTTTGCAATCCAAAGAAGAAGCCTGCCGCAGCCGTCGCTCGGATGTGATTGGAGTAAGCACCACCGAACGTCAGTAGCTGTTTATAACCGCGCCGCCGGGCGGCTTGTATGTTGTACTTCAGCTTCCGCCATTTATTGCCGGAGATATCCGGATTGATAAGATCATCGCGCTTCAGTAATAGGCGCACTCCTCGCGCTTCAAGGCGAGAATCCATCAGCTCCTCTACCGGCGAAGGCAGCCGAAACAGCGAGCCGATATTCTCGGCCCCGTCCGGCCAATCAGTCGTGTCGCCGCTCATAATGGTCACAATAATGCGCGCTCCGGGTGCTGGGCAGCCCCGTCCCGTCTGTCTTCCACAGGGGAGTCGAGCCGGACGGGACGCTCGCTGTGTGCCGATCCGGTGCATCAGCGCAAAGGATCTCTCCGTAGCCCTGCACCCGCCGCCCGATTGTCCGGGGCGAGCGGAACCTGTCAAGCACGGCCGTGTACGCCGGACAACCGCCCACGCTGGAAGGTCACCGGCTGAGGGACGCATCAAGCCGTGCTTGACAGAACCCGCCCGCAGTCCCGGAGGGGGCAGCTAGCGGGAGCAGGGAGAAGACCGGCGCGAGCGCGGACACCGTGCCCGCCGTGGTGCCGCCGGCCCAACCGCTTCGCGGCCCCTTCGGGGTGCTTTCGCATTGCGCCGACCGCACCACTCCCGCACGCGCATTACCCCCGATCAGGCCGACTCTTTCCGCTCCTGTTCACGAGCGATCCGGCGCGCGGTGGCGATGCGTTGCCGGATCACCTCAGCCCAGAAATGCTCACCGTCCCGGTAGCCGCTCCCGGCATAGCGCCACTGGCCGACCGTCACCGTTTCCCGCTCACCGGGCGCAGGCAGGCCCCGGCGCTCCCGAGCACGCTCAGCCTGATGATCGGCCCGCACCTGACGTAGCGCGCCGAGCGTGGTCGAGTAGTGGCGGCTCTTGGTCGAGAAGTGGCCCCGGTATCCGAGCATGTGCGCCCACTGCCGCAGCGGGACCAGCCGATACTCCGGACGGTCCCCCAAGACGAAGCACGTGTAGATCATGCGCCGGGCATGCTCGGTCACATCGAGATAGGCAACGTCGCGCATCTGCCGAATGGGCCGGTCCACCGTCCCGGCTGACTCGGCCCCCTTGGTCGCGTACTTGGCGATGTAGGCCGCCACCCGCTGATCCGCGATCCCTTCCGGCGAGGTCGCGACGTAGATGGGGTCCACGTCGAGCTGCGTCCCCCACCGGCCGACGAACGACGGGTCATCCTTCGGCACGGGAACCGCCACTCCCGCCGCCGCTTCCCGTACGGCCGCCGTGAGAACGGGGACGGTCGCCCAGTCCGGCGGAGGAGCCGAAGGCCCGTCCGGTCCGTCGAGGCGGATCACGGCGTGGAAGTGGACCAGGCCCCGCGCCTGATACTCGGCCACCTTCGCGTACGACAGCCGTAGCCGCCGCCGAAGCTCGGCCCGCGAGACGCCCAGATGCCGGGCGAAGGTCGCCGGGAGTGCCTGCGTGAAGCGCCGCCACAGCTCACCGGCGTGCGCGTTCCACAGCACCGCGCCAACGTAGTCATAGCAGTCCACGCAGATCGGTTGCCCGACCTGGGGATCGTCCTCACCGTGCCGCACGCCGCAACCTTTCGGCCTGCCGTGCTCGCACACCGGATTGTCCCGCCGAGGACGGCACGGCAACACCGTCTCCCCCTTCACACGGCGCGCGTGCACCGCACCGAACGAGGGGGCCGTGAACGTGGCGAACACGCGGGGATGGGCACTCACGTCCTCGGGCACGCCCTTGCCGCCGCGCAGGCCAGACAGGATCAGGTGATAGGTGTCGTCCCGATAGACCTCCGAGCAGGCCGGGCACCGCGACGCGCGCCGGTTGCCACACGCCGTCAGCAGATACCCGGTCGGCTCGTCGGCCGTCCGGTAGACATCCAGCACCTCCAACCCTGAGTCGAAGGTGATCCGGCGACCTTGAAGCCGGATAGGTTGAGCACAGCCGCCCGTCGCCCGCACCATCTCTTGCCACCGGGCGAAGTCGGGCATGGCGGCGCGCCGGGCAGCGGCGAGGACATCGGGAGAGAAGCCGGGGAGGTCGCTCACGCGGCATCCCTCCCGCCCTCGGGCGAGGGTCCAGAGGTGACGGGAGACGACTCAAGGTCTATCTCCACGTCGAGGATGGCGGCGACGCGCCGCCATTTGTCGGGCGACCACTCGGGCAGTTGAGCGGCCTTTCGCCTGCCCCACTCCTGGGCAAGCTTGAGGTGTGGCACCAGTTCCTCGGGTACCAGCGAGGGCTCCTTTCGCCGAAGGGAGCCACCCCGCACGAGAAGGCGAAAGCACCAGCGCCGAGCATGCCGAAGACCCGACATGATGCGGTGATGGTGCTTTCAGCGAGAGATTATTTGGAGTGTTTGTTTTTTTATGCGCGACTTTTTATAGACCGGTTGGCGTGCCCATTTTTTGGCCTACCGCTGGGCCGGGTCCCTCCAGCGGAACGGCAACCATGAATTTTTTGTTTTGTGTGCCCGGTGTTTGATTCGCGCCTGTACGTGTCGCGTGCCGGTTTCTCGCTGTCCTGTCGTTCGTGGTCGGTGGCTTTGGACACCTCTAGATCTACCACGCTGAGAACGAGCAAGACCAGCTCAAGGTTCCCGAACGAGGACGTTCCGTCAGCGTCCGTAGGCGTCCAGGAGCGTCCGTTGACGTCCGTAGAAGTCCGCGAATTCAGGGCCAAAAGTTAGAGAGCCGTCACCGCAAGGTAAGGGCAACGGCTCTCACGTGAACCGAGGACGTCTCAGACGTCCTCGCGGCCGATCGGTTCGAGGAGATCGGGGTTGAACGGTGCGCGGCCTGTCCTGCCACTCGGATGGACGATCACCGCGACCAGGGCCTCCCGTACGTACATACGCTTGCGCGACAGAGGTAGACCACCCTCCTCTTCCGGCAGGTACCAGCGCTTACGAAGATCGTCCACGTCGATCTCCGACCGAGCCCGCTCGACTTTCGCGGCACCCTCATACTTGTTCTTCTCGGCACGCAATTCAGCCAGGTCCCTTTCGAGATCGGGAAGCAGTCGATAGAACAGTTCGGCCGATATCCTCTTGGGCTTTGCCATGAACGCCGCTATGTGCTCGTCGAGGGCGGCTTGCGCCTCTTCGAGTTCCGCTTGACGAGGCCACTCGGCCGATGGAACGCGCTTGCGCATCTGCGCCTCTTCGAGCTTCGCCAGCACCATTTCGGAGACGTACAGGTCAACGAGATCCCCGCGCCGTGACAGGCCACCACACCCGCCCGCGCTACGGGCCGGGCAGAGGTAGACGTGGTGACCGAGTTCCGGGCGTTGCGCGACCCGTAGTTTCGTGTTGCAGATCCCGCCGTTCTCGGTCGGACGTCCGCAGCGAAGAATCCCGGTGAGCAAGTACCGATGTTCGCGATAGTCGGGAGGCAGCACTTCACCGGCCGTGCCGTCCTTGCTGACGCTGCGTCCTTTGCGCGTGGCGAAGATCGCTTGCACGCTGACCCACTCGTCCGGCGTGAGAATGGCTTCCCACTTGCCGACCACAGGGTCACCGTTCTCGTCTCTGACCAGCTCGTCACCGAGCTTGCGCCACCCGCACAGCCGAGGGTTCGAGAGAGTGCCCTTGAGAACCCGCGTCTGCCATTCTCCCCCGCGTGGAGTCCGGACGCCCTTGCTCGACCACTCGTTGACGATGGAGCGCAGCGAGCGCCCCGCGATGAAGTCACGCGCCGCCTGCTGGAGTAGCGGAGCCTCCACCGGGTCGAGGGACACGCGATCAGCCTGCCAGCCGAAGGGCCGATGCCCGCCCACCGGGATACCTTCCTCAGCTCGCCGGCGATGCGCCCGCCGTACGCGGCGCTGCATCTTCCGCACCTCCATCTTGGAGATGACCGCACCGAACAGGCCCATGCTCTCGACGTCTTCGCTGTACAGGTTCTTGGTCTGCTTGGCGTCAGCGAACACAAACCCGTCGTTGTACGTGAACGCCTCTACGAAGCGCTCGTAGTCGCCAGGCCGACGAGTCAAGCGGTCATCGGCCACGACCACGACCCCGCGAACCGGCGTACCGTCATCGAGCTTGCCCGCCCGGAGCGCCTTCAACATGGCCTCGAAATCGTCGCGCACGACATCGGCTTTGGCAGCAGACTTGTCGTTGTCCGTGAACTCATGCACGACGGTCCAGCCATGCCGGGCAGCCGTCTCCCGGTTGACCTTGTGCTGGTCCCGTACGCCGTGCTCGTCTCTCTTCGTGTCCGCCGAGATACGGGCGTAGGACACGACGGGGATCGAGTCCGCGAGCCTGAGCATGTGATCTCCTGGGGGAAAGAAGAACGTCGTCTAGGACTGTTCTACCTGCAGTCGCTGTTCTCGTTCTTCAACGCGCCGCTGTTCGCGACGTTCATCATCGGCCTGTTCTGGAAGCGGATGACCCCGTGGGCCGGCTTCTGGGGCCTGCTGAGCGGCACGGTGTGCGCCTTCGGCTCGTACATGCTCTACAAGGCGGGCGTGTTCGACTTCGGCACCGAGCTGAACGCGAGCTTCTGGGGCGCGGGCATCGCCTTCGCGGTCGACGCGATCGTCTCGGTCGTGGTCACGCTCGTCACCACTCCCAAGCCGGAAACCGAGCTGCGCGGGCTCGTCTACGGCCTGAGCGACGCGTCCGTCGCCGACGACGCGCTGTCGGGCGACCACGCCTGGTACCGCTCCCCCATGATCCTCGGCGCCGGGGCGGTCGTCCTCGCCGCGGCGTTCTACCTGCCCTTCCTGTAGGAGGTTTCCATGGCCGCCCCGCAACGGCTCTTCGACATCCGCCGCGTGATCGGCGGTCTGTTCCTGGTCTACGGCCTGATCCTCACCGTCACCGGGCTGTTCGACAGCGCCCAGGAGGTGCAGAAGGCGGAGGGCATCCGCATAAACCTGTGGACGGGCATCGCGATGCTGGTCGTCGGCGCCGCGTTCCTGCTCTGGGAGCGCCTGCGCCCGTCCGACGCCCCCGCCCCCTCCGACGAGGAGGAATGACCCCTTTCCCGGCCGCGGTCACCGGCGCACCCCGGCCGGTTCCTGTCCGCCGACCTCGCCTAGCTCGACCAGGTCCGCGCGCTGGCCGCCCGCATCGCCGGCGAGCACTCCGCGTCGGGGGAACCGCTGACGGTGCTGGTCAACAACGTCGGGGCGATGTTCGCCGAGCGCGCCGACCTGGGCGGCGTCGAGGCGTCGTTCGTCGTCAACCACCTCTCGCCGTACCTGCCGACCGAACTGCTGCTGCCCACACTCACCGCCGGGGCGCCGAGCAGGATCGTGAACGTGACCTCGGGCGCGGTCGTCTCCGCCAAGCGGGTGTTCGACGCCGTCGAGCCGCCGGGCGGCTACTACGGCTTCCACTGGTACGGCCGCGCCAAGCTCGCCAACCTCGCCTACACGCTCGACCTGGCGAGGCGGCTGAACGGCACGGGCGTGTCGGTCTTCGCCGCCGACCCCGGAGGCGCCGCGACCGACATGACCGACGGCACCATGTCCGGCCCGAAGATCGTCTCTCCCGCCCTGCGGCTGCTGTGGCCGCTGGTGGGCCGCAAGTTCGCACGCTCCACCTCCGGTCCGGCGTCCGCGGCGGCCAGGCCCTCGATCATCGCCGCCACCGACGACGCGCTGACCGGCCGGACCGGCCTCGTCATCGGGCCCCGGCACACCCCGTCGCGCCGTTCCGTGCGGCGACCGACCCCCGCATCGCCGAGGCCGTACGCCTGCTCAGCGAGACGCACGCACCTGTGGGCGCATGACCACACGCGGTGCGTCCCCAGCCGCCCGACGGCCAGGCCTCCCGGGAACGCCCGCATATGATCGGACGACGAGCCCGTGAACCGAGACGAGCGACCCGGATTCTTCCCACATGACGAGCACACAGCTGCGCAAAGACGCCGCCCGCAACTGGGAGCGGATCGTCGCCATCGCCCGTGACCTGGTCGACCAGGGCACGCCATTGCAGCTCAACGACATCGCACGCCGGGCAGGTCTCGGCGTCGCCACGGTCTACCGGCACTTCGCCACCCCCGAGGCACTTCTGGAGACCGTCGCCGCTCGCTGTCTGGAAGCCCTGGTCGCGCATGGCGAGCGGGCTTTGGCCGACACCGACCCCCGGCGAGCGCTGGAGGGCGTCCTGTACCGCCTCGTCGAAGCACAGGTCACCGACGCCGCCCTGCCCCCGATCGCCGCGGCGGCCACGGACGCCCTGCCACGCACCACGGAACTCGAGCGGTCACTGGCGTCCACCGGCACCACGCTGCTCGAGCGGGCCCGCCAGGCCGGAGCCATCCGCGCCGACCTCACCGCCGCCGACCTCGTCCCGCTCATGTGCGGCATCGCCCACGCCGTCACCGTCCACGGCGGCGCCCCCCGCCGAACGGGCCGACACCGCCCGCCGTTACCTCGCCACCCTGCTCGAAGGCATGCGCCCCACCCCGGCCTGAGCGTCCCCACCGGCAGGCGCGAGGGCCGGAACCCGTGACATGCAGCCGTGCGGACGCGTGCTTGGTGCGTGCCCGCCGAGCGCGGACGGGTCAGCGCGGGGGCGCGCCCTGTTTGCGGCCGGTCCCGTGATCGGGGGCTCTGGAAGCCCCTTCCTTGGTGACCACGGCGGGCGGGACCAGCACCGCCGGGATCGAGACCGTCGTCCCGTTGGACACGACGGCCGTTCCGTACACGGTCCTGCCGCCCGCGACCTCGACCGCCAGCCTGGCGGCGGCGGACGCCTCGGCCGCGACGTCGGGGCGCACGGTCACCGTTCGCGTACCGGTGCCGCGCCGGCCGTCATAACCGATCAGCGGCACCCCGCCCATTCCCGCCTTCGCCATCTCCGCCGCGACGGCCTGCGCCGCCGCTCCGCTCGCGCAGCACACGCCCGCCACCTTCGCGGGCCCGCCGAGCGCGGCGACGGCCGCCACCACCTCTCGTACGGCCTCCTCCGGCCGTGCCACATCCCGCTCCCAGCCGATCGTCACCCGGCCGTCGAGCACGGCGTGCAGGCCCCTTTTCACCGCCGCGGCGTACGGATCCGAACCGGTCCCGTTGAGGACAAGCACCGGACCCGCCACCTTCATGGCACGGAGCAGGGCCAGCGCCTGCTCCCGCCCGACGCGTGCCGGGTCCGTCGCCACGTAGGCGTCCACGGGCCCGTTGGCCAGCCGGCCGTACGCGATGACCTTCGCCCCGGAGAGCTTGGCCCGGGCCACCCAGGGGGCGGCTGTCCGGGGATCCACCGCGCCGAGGACCAGCACCCGCACCCCGTCGGCCAGCATCCGGCCGATCTGCCGTCCCTGCCGGGCCCGATCGCCCCCGGCGTTCGCGTACTGGACGTGGCAGCGCGGGCAGAGCGAGGCCAGGGCCCGGGTGAACAGAGCCCGGTCAGGTCCCTCGCCTGGAAGCAGCAGGCCGACGGTGAAGCCCTCCCGCACCTCGCCGACCGCTCCGAGCTCCGCTCCCCGCTCCTGCCCGCCCGGGCCGCAGGCGGGAAGGGACATCAGGAGCAGCACGCAGACGCCCGCCAGTCGTCTCCCCACGGGGCACCCCCAGGTTCGTTGCGGAGCCACGTTTCGCAGAGCCGTCTTGTGGAGCGGTATCGCCTCACCAGTCACATACCCCGACATATGCCGCATAACTCTCAGAAGGTCAGCCCCAGGCTCAGTGTGGACGATCACCGGCACGGTGATCGGGAGGGATTACGCCCAGGGCCGAAGGCCGCCGATCCCCGATCCCCTCAGCCGCTAAGTTGTGAGAGACTCCACCATTGCGGGGCGGTAGCTCAGCCGGTCAGAGCATCGGACTCATAATCCGTGGGTCGTGGGTTCAAGTCCCACCCGCCCTACCACGTACGACCAGCCATCCGCGGTCTCACCGGCGGTTTCGTGGTCGATCACGCTTGTCCGGACATCCAGCCGACAGCCGCCGGGAGCAGCAGGGCCTCTTTTCCAGGTAGGCCCGGCTCCCACCCGCCATCGACGCGGAGACAAGCCAGGCCGGCCAGGCCCGCTTCCTCCTGCGGCGGGTCGACGGCGACTACGGAACCTCGTCCTTCTTCCACGGGCTGACGCCGAGCTCCCCTGTTGTGCCGAGGTCGAGCTCCGGCGTCACCATCACGGGAGGAGCACCGGCCTTGGCGGTGACCCTGACGTACGGCAGGTTCACGGGCGTGCCGGCAGTGACGGTGTTGCGCCACATCAGGCCGGCGGACGCGCTCTGGCCCGGCTGCAGGGTCACCGGCCGTGGCGGGTCGTCGAAGCCGGTGACGATGGAGCCGCCGCCGTGCAGGACCTCGACGCTGGTGACGGGCTTTCTGTCCTCGTCGAGGAGCTGGAGCTGCGGGTAGCCGTCGAGGCGGTAGTCGCGGGTCGAGCAGTTCTCCAGGCGGAGTCCCACGACGCGGAGCCCCAGGGCGGCGTCAGCGTTGCCTAATGAGATGCGAATGCCGGAGGGCGGGCAGGGACCTGCCGGGGCCGGCGCCTCGTCCGCCGGGACGCTCCTGACCTTGGCGATTCGAACGCCCACCGCAGTGGACTCCTGCGAAGGAAGGTTCCCCATGTCGACTGTGCGCTGCACAGTCTGACCGGGTTCGACCGCCGGAACCGTCTGTGTCGTACCTGCCAGCACCTCACCGGAATGTGACATGAATTCGAAGCCGATGGTGAACGTGAAGGGTTCGGTTTCGTGATTGGTGACTTGGAACTCGGCGGAGAACGGGAGGTCGCAGTTGCGGGACCGTCCGATCACGCCGGTTATCGTGACGCCGTCCTTCTCCAGCTCCTCGGAGCCCCCGGGAAGCATCGAAGTGCCGGACGTAGGTGGCGTGCCTGTGGACGGGACCCCGCATGAGGGGTCGCCGCGCCGGTCGGCCGAGCCGGACCCCTGGATGGGCTGCGAACCGTCGCGCCGTGCTGCGACCGTCTCCGATCCGCAGGCCGGGAGGAGCAGGACACCGGCGAGCACGACCGGAAGGCTGCGGGGAATGGTACGCATTCGAGCGTGACGCATAGCGATCTCAGGCTACAGCGAGGGGAAACAGGCCGCCGAGGCCCCTCACGGCGTCATGCTTTGTCCGCTGAGCACATGACTGCCCGTGGCAGAACCCGCGGGAGTCACCCCGGGGTCCTGATTAGGGTGTGAATCATGGGCGTCGACGTGGTGCTGATGAGGGTGGAGCAACGCGGAACCAGCCCGAAGCGCAGGACGCTCGCTCCCGTCGCCGTCGCACCGGACCCCGAGGAGGTCTTCGTGCGTCTCGTCGCCCGGGTACGCGGGCGCGGCACGCATCCGATGCTGGAACGCGTCGACCCGTACGGCAGCCTGATCCTTTCGCCGGCCGAGATGCCGCAGTTCCTCCGCCCGCGGTGACGACGGCCGGGAGTTCCCATGGGGCGACGAGTACCGCACGGGCCTGGCCAATCTGGTGGACTTGGGCATCGGCACCACCACGCCGGTCGGTTCGTTCCCCGAAGGTGCCAGCCCTTTCGGGGTGCTGGACATGGCGGGGCAACGCCGATGAGTGGACTTCCACCCTCTATGCCCCTTACCCGGGCGCCCCCATCGAGGTGCCGAGCAAGGAGCACTGGGCCTTCGACCCGCATGTCACCCGGGGCCGCGCATTCCGCCACGACCGGGACCTGGCCCGGTGCGCCCGCCGGCACGGCGCCTACGAGCAGGACCTCACGGCGATTGGCATGGGCTTTCGTCCGGCGGCATCAATCAAGTGAAGGACGGCCCAGGACCGCCTTCCGTGAGCGGTGTGTCTGCCGCCGGGGTCGGGTGACATCGGCCGCGATCTGGCCAAGTAGTGGAGCCCGATCCCCAGACCTGTGGTGAGCAGGACAAGCCCGAAGACGATCACGACGATGATCGCCGGCCATCGGAAGCCGCCCGGAAGGTGCAGTGCAAGGAACCACGAGCGGTTTACCTCCCCGGTGGAGAGCGTGATCGCGGGTACCACGCCCTGCGCCACCGGGGGCACCCAGCACAGCGTCAGGAGCGGCGGAGGGTCTCACGCGGTGCGCTCCGCCACGGTCGAGGGGGCGGCGGCCGAGGGGGTGAGGACCTTGCGGGTGACGCGTTCGGCGATGGCGGCGACCAGGGTCCGGGGGCGGCGGGGGGTCAGATGCGCGGTGAGGGCGTTGCCGATTCCGGGGGCGACGTAGCCGCGGTCTCGCTCCAGCGCGCGCAGCGCGGCGCGGACGACGGGTTCGGGGGTGGTCATGGAGCCGGTGACGGCCGCGTTGCGGGTGCCGATGGTGTCGAAGAAGGCGGTCTCGACCGGGCCGGGACACAGGGTGAGCACGCGGATGCCGCGCCGGCGGTACTCCTGTCGCAGGGCGAGGCCGAAGTTCAGCACGAAGGTCTTGGCCGCGCCGTAGACGGCGAAGTACGGGGAGGGCTGGAAGGCGGCGTTGGAGGCGACGTTGACGATCGCGCCGCGGCCACGCTCCAGCATGCCGGGCAGCACTTCGTGGGTGAGGTCGACGAGTGCGACGACGTTGACCATCAGCTGGTCGTGGTCGCGGGCTGTGGGGATCTCCTCGAAACGGCCACAGGTGCCGAATCCGGCGTTGTTGACCAGGAGGTCGACGTTCAGACCGCGGATGGTCAACTGGTCGGCGATGCGGCGGGCGGCGTCCGGCTCGGCGAGGTCCTGCACCAGCACGTGGGCGCGGACGCCGTGATCGGCGGTCAGGCGCTGGGCGAGGGCGGTGAGCCGGTCGCCGGATCGCGCCACCAGGATCACGTCGTGTCCCCGGGCGGCGAGCTGGGCGGCGAATTCCGCGCCGAGGCCGGACGACGCTCCGGTGATGAGGGCGGTGTTGTGCACGTGGATCTCCTTGATCGTGGCATCCGAGTCGATGGCAACTGAACTGAGTATGTGTCAGTAATGCTAGAAACTGCAACACAAGTGACGCAAATAGGAGTGCGACGGCATCATCCAAGTAGTGTGTTACTGGTAAGCGGCCGGACAGGAGGCGTGATGGGTGGGACGGCAGCACGACCGTTGCGGGCGGACGCGGAACGCAGCGTCCGCGTGATCCTGGAGGCGGCAGAGCGGCTGCTCGCCGAAGAGCCGGGCGCCTCGATGGAGCAGATCGCCGCAGCCGCGGGAGTGGCCCGCACGACCATTCACCGGCGGTTTGCCAGTCGGCAGGCGCTGATCGAGGCACTGGCCTCGTCCGCGGCCCGCCAGCTCGCCCAGGCGGTCGACGACGGCCGGCCGGAGACCGCGCCGCCGCTGGTGGCGATGCACAGGATCACCGCCAACGTGCTCGAGGTGAAGAGCGCCTGGGCGTTCGCGTTGGGGCTGCCGGCAGACCCCGGCAGCGAGGCCGCCGTCCTCCACGAGGACATCGCCCGCAGTTGCACCGCCGTGCTGAGGCGGGCCCAAGCCGACAAGCTCATCGACGAAGCCGCCGACCTCGACTGGGTGCGCCGGGTCTACTACGCGCTCATCGGGGAATCCCTGCACGGCAACGCGGACGGCGCCGACCCGGACGCCCTCGCCGCCCGTATCGTCGACACCCTGCTGCACGGCGCCGGCCCACGCGCCTGAGCCGAGAGCTGCGGCACCGGACGTTCCCGTCCGGCTCGGCGACGAGGTGGCCGAGCGCGGCTGCGGCAGGGTTCGCTTGGGGCAGCGGTCTCGCTCCTCGTCAGGAAACCCCTACGGCGCCATCCGCGGGCACGGGCTTGGCGAGGAAGGCCGTCGTGCCGTCGGACGACTCCGTGCGGTAGCCCTGGGCGTGGTAGAGGCGGATGTTGTGCCGGCTCCGGGCACCGGTGGACAGCGCGATCCGGCGGCATCCGGCGTCGGCCGCGGCCTCGGCCTCGCGCAGTAGCCAGCGCCCCACACCCTGGCCGCGCAGGTCGGGGACGACGCCGAGGCGACCCACGTGCCAGTCGTCGTCCACGCGGCGTGCGCGCACCATGCCCAGGAGCCGGCCGTCCCGCCACAGGCCGATGGCCTGCCATGTGGCCAGCCATGCGCGCACCTGCTCCAGCGACTCCTCCAGAGCGGAGATGGCCAGGGTGTCGTTGGCCTGCGCCTCCTCCACCCAGCAGCAACGCTGGAGCACCAGAACCTCCGCAGCGTCGTCCGGGGTCAGCGCTCTCACGTACGACCCCGGCACCGGCACCTCCCCCGGACCCGAGCGGGCCCGCTCGCGCATCGGCCGCAGAGCGTGGGCGAGGCGGACGAGCTCGTCCAGCACCCCGATGGCGGCCTGCACACGGCCGGCGTCCGGACGGATGCGCCCGCAGTCCACCGCGTCGGCGATGCGCAGGGCGACCGTGGCACCCAGCGGCACCAGCCGCAGCGTGCTCACCACCTGCTTGGCATGCTGCACCGACCGGGTGCCCGCCGAGGTGTTGCCGTAGCTGACGAACCCCATCGGCTTCCACGCCCATTCCCGGCCCAGGTAGTCGAGGGCGTTCTTGAACGCCGCCGGCATGCCGTAGTTGTACTCGGGAGTGACCGCGATGAAGCCGTCCGCCGCGTCCACCATCGCGCTCCACCGCTTGGTGTGCTCATGCCGGTAGACGCCGGAGGCCGGCTCGTCCTCCTCGTCGAGGAACGGCAGCGCGAGGTCGCCGAGGGACACCGGCAGCAGTTCCACACCCAGTTCCGCGGCCCGCGGCGCGATCGCGCCGATCAGCCACTGGCCCACCACCGGGCCGAGAGCGCCGGGACGAGTGCTACACACGAGGACAAGGACCCGCACAGGTTTCGTTGACATGGAAACAAACGTAGCTGGTAACTTGTTTACATGTCAAAGACCTGGACCAACGAGACGGTGCGCTGGCTCGACGCGGACGAGGAACGCGCCTGGCGCGCCCTGCGCCGCATGATGATCACGATCCAGTCGCGCACCGCGCACGACCTGGCCGCGATCGGCCTGTCCGACCCCGACTACGAGGTGCTCAGCACGCTCTCCGAGCGCCCGGGCCACGCCAGCACGCTGCGCGAGCAGGCCGCCAAGATGGGCTGGTCACGCAGCCGCCTGTCGCGGCACGCCAGCCGCATGGAGACCCGCGGTCTCGTGCGACGTGAGCCCGACCCGGAAGACGGCCGGGGCTGTTATCTCGTCCTCACCGAGCACGGCCTGGAAACGCTCGAGGACGCCGCCCCGGTCCACCTGGAATCGGTGCGCCGCCACGTCATCGACCGGCTCTCGCCCGCAGACCTGTCCGCCCTGGAAAGCATCGCCCGCAAATTGGAAGAACCCGCATGAGCAACATCGGAAACCGGGGCCGCACCAGTGGACCCCCGGCGTCGAGCCATGGGGACACGGCCGCGTGACGCGGGGTGCACGGCCGGACCGCGAGGGGCGAAGCGACCTGTTCGAGCATCAGCGCGACCGGTTCCGGCGGGATGGGGGGTGATCCGCGTCGTAGCGTCCGCGCGCTGCTTGCCGACCGCGTGATCACCGACAGGACCATCGGCGCGCGAAGCGGACCGGTCGTCGGGGCGGGATTCGCCGGAGCGGTAGGGGCTGTGGAAGACGCCGATCGGCCGGTAGGGTCGTCCGCGTGGATCTTGACGACATCGCCGCCCGGCTCGGGGTATCCGTCGAGAACGTCGACCGTGTGCACGGGCTCGCGGGCGACCTGCCGTCGGCTCCGCTGCCCGCCAAGGCCGACGCGCCCGCGATCCTCGCCCGGCTCGCGGTGCGGCCGGACGATGCCGCCGAGATCATGGCGGGCTGGCCCGACCCCGGCTCTCCACTGTGGACTGCGGAGCTGCGCTGGCTGCTCGACCGCTCGATCGCCCTGGTCC